>NZ_JBLVYK010000001.1:779710-821084 GCF_048284255.1 Enterobacter cloacae complex sp.6700776
CAGTCGGGGCCGAAATCGCGCCCGGTGCCAGACTGCTTCATGCCGCCGAACGGCAGGTTGGCGTCTATCAGCGTGTGGCTGTTCACCCACACGGTTCCGGCCTGTAGCCTGTCGGTGTACTCCAGCGCTTTACTGATGTTCTGCGTCCAGACGCTGGCCGTTAAGCCGTATTCAGTGTCGTTCGCCAGCTGAAGCGCCTCTTCCCCGTCAGCTACACGGACCAGATTCACCACCGGCCCGAAGACCTCTTCACGCGTCAGTCGCAGATGATTATTCGGGTTGACCACCAGCGTTGGCGAAACGTAATAGCCTTTGCCGTCTGGCCCCCGGTTCCCGGCGATCAGCTCCGCATTGTGCGCCTTCGCCTCATCCAGAAACGCCTGGACCTTATCGCAGTGGGCGCGCGACACCAGCGGGTTGATAAACGCATCCGGCGACATGCCCGGCCCGACGCTCAGGGATTTCACGGCCTGTTCAAAGCCGCTGACCAGCGTGTCGAACAGCGGAGCTTCAATATATATACGTGAACTGGCCGCGCAGACCTGCCCCTGATTCAGGAAGCTGCCGGTCATCAGCCCTTCAATCACCCACGCCGGATCGGCATCTTTCAGCACGATGGCCGGGTTTTTGCCGCCCAGTTCCAGCGTCACGCCCGTTAGCGTATCCGCCGCCGCGCGGGCAATCTGCTTGCCCGTCGCCGTCGATCCGGTAAAGCTCACTTTGGCAATGCGCGGGTGCGAGGTCAGTGCCGCGCCACAGACGGCGCCACTGCCGGTCACCACGTTGAATACGCCATCCGGGATCCCCGCCTCGCTCGCCAGTTCCGCCACCCGTAACAGGGTGAGCGGCGTGGTTTCCGAGGGTTTGATCACGATGGAGCAACCTGCCGCCAGCGCGGGCATCACTTTCCACATGCCAATCATCAGCGGGAAGTTCCATGGCACAATCCCCGCCACGACCCCAACCGGCTCTTTACGCGTCCACGCCTGATAACGCGCGCCCTGCGGCAGTGGAATCGAGAGATCGAGGGTTTTACCGGCAATTTTGGTGGTCAGCCCTGCCGTGTAGCGCATCCAGTTCAGGGTGCAGCCCACCTCGAAGGCGCGGGAAATGTTAATCGATTTCCCCTGCTCCAGGGTTTCGAGCTGTGCCAGCTCTTCGCCATGCTGTTCCACCAGATCCGCAAACCGCAGCAGGATGCGTTCCCGCTCTGCCGGAAGCCGCCCGGCCCAGCTTCGGGCGACAAAGGCGCGCCAGCCAGACATCACCGCACGATCGACATCATCAACGCTGGCATCGGCGGTGGAGGCAATGACCTCTCCGGTCGCCGGGTTGTAGACGTTCAGACGCTTTTCGCTATCGGATGCCGCCTGACGCCCTTCGATCCACAGGCCGTGCTGGCGATCTAAAAACTGCTGCACGCCAGGCAGGACGGCGACGTGTGACTCGGACATAGGATACTCCTTCGTTATGCTTCGCAGGGTGTGTATGCAGTCTAAGAGGGGATTCGCATTCCTGCTTTTGTCTGTGTGACATTCGCTTTGCCAGCTGTGACAGGCTCCGCAAATCGTGATAATTCCCGCTTATATCGCTGTAACCGTTGAGTGTTCTTTCCTATAGTCAGCCTCGTAGCCCTGACAAAATGCAACATAAATGCAACAATGCGAAAACAGTGACGGTGCAGCGAGAAAATCAATGGCATGTGCAAGCGAACAGGACAATTTTCAGCAGTGGCTGGCGCAAATTAACCAGGTTTGTGGGCGCTTTGCGGCACGTCCGTTAGAGGGGGCGTTTCTCGGCGAACTGGAAACCAGCTACACCCAAAGTCTGAAGCTGAGCACGGTGACCGCCGCAGGCGTTAACCTGTTTCGCACCCGTCAGGAGATCAAAAACGGCAACGATGCCTGGTTCTACACCGTGTTTCAGCTGGAAGGCAGCGCCGGAATCGAACAGGACGACCAGCGCGCGCTGCTGAAAGCCGGGGATATCACGCTGATTGACGCCTCCCGCCCGTGCTCCATTTACTGGCAGGAGCGTTCCCGCCAGATTTCGCTGCTGCTCCCGCGACAAATCATTGAGCAACACGCGCGTTTTCAGGAAGTGAGGTGCGCGTTGCCCCTCTCCCGCAGTCTGCCTACCGTACAGCTGAGCTACCGACTGTTACAGGAGAGCATGGGCAATGCCGATCTCAGCGCCAGTGAAAGCGAAGCGGCGCTGGAGGCGATGGTGTGTCTGCTGCGTCCGGCCTTCCAGCAGCATGACGAGGTGCTGCCGCGCAAGGAGCGTCAGTTCCGCCACGTTCTGTCCCTGATTGACGATCATATTCAGTCGGAGGCGTTAAGACCGGAGTGGATAGCCTCAGAGAGCGGCATGTCCGTGCGTAGCTTGTACCGCATGTTTGCCGGGAAAGGGCTGGTGGTGGCGCAGTATATTAAGAACCGTCGCCTCGATTTATGCGCTCAGGCGCTGCGTTCCATCGGCGATGACGAAAAGCTGGCGGGCATTGGCTACAGCTGGGGCTTTACCGACCATAGCCATTTTTCCACCGCCTTTAAGCAGCGTTTCGGGGTTTCGCCGGGCGAATACCGTAAGCGTTACCGCTAGTTACTTTTTCAGCCATTTGCCGTTAATCCCCTTCACGTACTCACCCGGCTGCGCGCGGGCCACCAGCTTTTGCCCCGCCATTTTCGCCACCTCGTCGACGGGCAAATTATTGCTGTCAGCAAGCTGCTGGTAACTTTCCGTGCGTGCGGCGTTGATACGGTTCACCAGCGCCAGGGTTTCAGCGTCGTGCTGAACGGGCGCAAGATAGCCGCTCAGGGTTTCCCCTACGCGCCCCTGGGTGCGCGCATCGTTGAGCGTAAGCGTGGCGGCGTGAACGTTCATCCCCAGCGCCAGTAACATCAGAGCTAATCGTTTCATGGCATCCTCAGAACAGATCGCTGCGGGATTTCAGCAGGGCTTCGACGTCTTTATCCACCTTGATATGGATTTCATGCTCGATTTTCACGTTCATGTTGATGGTGATCGGCTCTTTGGGCGCCGCCACTTCAATGCGCGGCGTGCAGCCTGACAGCAGCGCGACGACGGCCACGGTGAGTACACCAGCCCTCTTTTTCATTGTTGTTCCTCACTTTCCTTGCCTGTCGAACCGCGGAGAAGGGGTATCGCCGCATGTTGCTCAAACCATGTTTGCAGATTGTCCCCAAAGCGCAGGCTGCGCCAGAGGGTAAAAATGTTCTCTTCATGGGTGTAATTCAGGTTAACGAAGCTGCTTTTGCCCTCGACGCGGCTGGTGCCTTTAATGGCCGCCTGCATGGTTAACACACCCAGATTATCCACATTGAGTTTTGTCCACGACTGCGAAATTTCCATATAGCGGAGCCAGTTGATCGCCGCCCCGGCAACCACGTTGTCTTTCACAATGGCATCCGCCGTGTCCTGGTCGATGCGCAGCGTCATCGGCCCCGGGTTGGTCAGCCAGCCATCTTTAATGATCCATTTCTCATTGTCCAGCCAGAACGGCAGCGCGCCGCTCACCGGGCCGGACATGGCAAACTGCTTCGGATTTACCGCGCTTATCAGTTCGCTGGAGGAAATATTATCCACGCGCAGTAAAGCCGGATCGTGCTGCGGCATTCTCAACTGCTGCATGGTGATTTTCCCGCCGAGCGCTTCCACCTTCACGTTGGTGAGCAGGAGCGGGTTCGCTTCGGTCCAGGGATAATCGCCCTGGAGATCCGCGGTGAGATTTCGGGCTGTGACCAGGTTTTTCACCTCGTCGATTCGTAACGTTACCGGTCCGCGCGTGCCCAGTGACCAGGTGCCCTGGCTTAAGCGGAACGGCAGAACAAAATCAACGCCGTTGATTTCGTTATCCGGCATCCACGCGCTGCCCGCTTTCAGCACGCCGTGCCCCCCGGCCTCAAACCCCTGGTCGGGGGCCGCTGAGAAAGCCACCTGCGCGTACATTTCGCCGCCGCGCAGGGTCATTTTCCAGTCTGGCGGGATCAGCGGCTGGAACACTGTAAGAGACTGTTTTGGCCACCAGGCCTGACCGCGGAGGCGTTCGCCGTCCCAGCGTCCATTCACCTGGACCGGGCCGATGTCGTCCGCATGCAGGTTCCCTTTAAACTGGAACACCGTCGGGTCTGTCCCGTCAACGCTGAAGGTCAAAACGGACGGCGGCAGCACGCTTCCGCCTGAAAAGCTTGTTTGCCCGGCATTGAGCGCGAGCGCACCGCTAAAGGTGGGGTTATCCGGGTCCCGCGACCAGCGCACCGGGTGATCCAGCACCAGGCGCGGTTTGCTGACCAGCATCGTGCCGTACTGCAATTTGTCGAACCCCGTGGAAAGATCGGTCAGTTCGATAACGTTGTCGCGCCACTCCCCGGTTCCCCGGACATCCCAGCGCGCGTTCATCGGCGTGAAGTTCCCTTTACCCCAGTAGCGCCACTGCCACAAACCGTTGTCCGGTAAAAAGTCGTTAGCCTGGCCGTCCAGATGCAGCTCAAAATTGCCCATCTCGTTTTCATGCGCCCGCAGAATGGCTTGCAGGCGGCCGTCCACGCCCTTTTGCGTGAGCTTCACGCCCGCCAGCGGCCAGCGGATCTCATCGATATCCAGCGAGTCAATGATGCGTCCGCGCGAGCGCAATAGTGCGCCGGGTTCAAACGTAAGCTGCGGATCGTAAAGGCTGCCGGTCAGCTTCGCCGGGAGTCTGGCATACAGGATCAGATCGTTTTGCTTGGCTTCCCCGCTCAGGTGCAGCGGCATAGCGCTGTTTTCCATACTGAGCGAGCCGGGACCGATATTCAGCACCGCGTTGCCCTTACCCGCGTCCCCCTGGGTCAGCACGTTGAGCCGCCCCGTGAAGGTGGCTTTCTCCAGCCCCTGCTGCCAGTTATCCACCTTCAGGCCGATGCGACCGCTCATCGGCATACCGGAGGCTGACCAGTTCCAGCGCCCGTCGCTGATGGTCAACTGCTGAGCGGTGATCTGCCACGGTAAATCGAGCAGCGGATCGGGGTTGTCCCGCGCCATAACCACCAGCTGGCCCTGATTATCCTCCCAGTCCAGATCGGCATCGACCAGCGAGGATAACTGTGGCACGTTAAAGGTCGCGACCGTATGCCCTTTCACCGGTACGCCGTCCGGCACCAGCGGCAGGGTAAATTCACCGACCAGCTTCACGGGCTGCGACTGGTCCGGCAGCTGCACATCGAACTGGCTGATGGAGAGCGTCTGGCCGCGCAACTGCCCCTTAATGCTCACCTGCTCGCCTTTATAGGTGATGTCCTGGCGGGCTGGCGTCAGTGAGGCATGCAGCTCACCCTCCCACTGCTGCCAGGGAGAAAGGGTAAAACGGTGGATGGTCAGCCAGGTGTTGGGCAGGATGGCCTGCCACTGCGCCAGCGTTTTCGGCGCCACCGTAGACGGCGCCGATTGCGGTAATTTGCTCAGGCAGACAGAGTTAAGTTCAAGTGCGCCAATATCCAGATCCCAGCGGCTGGGGTGTGACAGGGTCACGTTTTCCACGCGGGCAATTTCGCACTCTTCTACCAGATAACGGAGATCGGGGATGATCAGGGCGTGGCGCGTGAGCCGTGGGCTTTTTTCAAACGCGATGCGTGTTCCAACGGGAAGCCAGATCCCGGCGAGCGTGGGCACCCACTGGGCGAGCGTCATCAGCAGCGTCAGCGGCACAAGAAATAGCAGCAGTAATAGCGCAATTGCGGCTTTGTATTTACCCTTCATGGGCAGTTAATATCCTGATTTTGCGAAATAAATAAGCCGTTCTTGCCGCTCATTGTCGCATGTTTAGCCAGTCAGTTGAAGGTAATGCCATTTTTAAGAGTAGATGCTCTACAATAATTCATAGAACTTATTGATTTCAATGAATTTTGAAAAATTGTAAGATAATTTTAAACATGCTAACGTGGTTCCAAAATCACTGGAGAAAGTCTTATGAAACTCGCGGTATATAGCACAAAGCAGTACGACAAAAAGTATCTGCAACATGTTAACGAGACGTACGGTTTCGATCTTGAATTTTTCGACTTTCTGCTGACTGAAAAGACGGCTAAAACCGCCCACGGCTGCGAAGGCGTGTGTATCTTCGTTAACGATGACGGTAGCCGACCGGTACTGGAAGAGTTGAAAAAACAGGGCGTGAAATACATTGCCCTGCGCTGCGCGGGCTTTAACAACGTCGATCTCGATGCCGCCAAAGAGCTGGGTCTGAAGGTTGTTCGCGTTCCGGCCTATTCTCCGGAAGCCGTGGCAGAACATGCCGTCGGGATGATGATGTCGCTCAACCGTCGTATTCACCGTGCCTATCAGCGTACCCGTGATGCCAATTTCTCTCTGGAAGGGCTGACTGGCTTTACCATGTACGGTAAAACCGCAGGCGTGATCGGTACCGGCAAAATTGGTGTGGCCGCCCTACGCATCCTGAAAGGATTTGGCATGCGCCTGCTGGCGTTAGATCCGTATCCAAGCGCCGCTGCGCTGGAGCTGGGCGTGGAGTATGTCGATCTGAAAACGCTCTTCTCGCAGTCTGATGTTATCTCCCTGCACTGTCCGTTGACCCCGGAAAACTATCACCTGCTTAACCAGTCGGCGTTCGACCAGATGAAAGACGGCGTGATGATCATTAATACCAGCCGCGGCGGACTGATCGACTCTCAGGCCGCTATCGAAGCGTTGAAAACGCAAAAAATCGGCGCGTTGGGTATGGACGTGTATGAGAACGAACGCGATCTGTTCTTTGAGGATAAATCTAACGACGTGATTCAGGACGACGTGTTCCGTCGCCTGTCGGCCTGCCACAACGTGTTGTTCACCGGCCACCAGGCGTTTCTGACCGCCGAAGCGCTGATCAGTATTTCGGAAACCACGCTGGGGAATTTACAGCAGCTTGAAAAGGGCGAAGCGTGCCCTAACGCGATCGTTTAAGACCGTCAGGCCGGGTGGCGGTAACCTCTGCCCGGCCAATAATAAGCCCATCAGAAAAATAAGCACAGGTTAACTATTAAGATGGCTAACGTTCATCGTAAATATAACAATCAAGGATATGACTGTTCCGGTGTGACCATATCAGAATGAGGCTCTGCTGAAGGCTGCGTGATTTGCTGCACTATCGTAACCAGTTGTTCAAAAACAGCTCTCATTTGCGTCGGGTAGGTTAAAGACAACCAGGTTGCCAGCACTGCTCCAGCCAAAAAGCCCAACTTCATACACCATCCCTAATAAATTCAGCGAGATACAAGCTTTAACGTATGTGTGGTGCCGGGTGCCTCCCGGTGAGTCGTTGGTCAGCCACCTTGACCCGCTACTGATTGCCTAAGCTACACGTGCTGTTTAGCCCCTCCGCACAGGGGGATTCACCACGCGAGAAAAATAACACAGTGCCCCGGCTGGTTTAGGGGATATTTCGTTTAAAAATAAATAATGACCATACAAAATTAATCTATAACTGTTTTCAGGAACCCTTCTACACTTTAAGCGGATATATCAGTAATAAGATTAATATAAGTCAGTTTTATTACGTCCCTAAATGCTGGGCTATTTACTTAGCCTTCACACATGTTGCCATTAGCAGAGGAGTCTGAAATATGGCATTCGTAACAACGAAAGATGGTGTCAGTATTTATTACAAAGACTGGGGTCCGAAGGATGCGCAGCCGATCGTTTTCCATCACGGCTGGCCGCTGAGCGCCGATGACTGGGATAACCAGATGCTCTTTTTCCTTGCAGAAGGCTTCCGCGTCATCGCCCTCGACCGTCGTGGTCATGGTCGTTCCGATCAGGTGAGTGAAGGTCATGATATGGATCATTATGCCTCCGACGCATCAGCCGTGGTCGAAAGCCTTGATTTGCGTAATGCCGTGCACGTCGGCCACTCCACCGGCGGAGGCCAGGTCGCCAGATACGTTGCGAAGTACGGCCAGCCTCAGGGGCGAGTGGCCAAAGCGGTACTTGTCAGCGCCGTTCCTCCGCTGATGGTAAAATCAGACACGAACCCCGGCGGTACGCCCATTGAAGTGTTCGACGGCTTCCGCCAGGCGCTGGCCGCTAACCGCGCCCAGTTTTACCTCGACGTCGCCAGCGGTCCTTTCTATGGATTTAACCGAGACGGAGCAGAGGTTTCGCAGGGAACAATCCAGAACTGGTGGCGTCAGGGTATGATCGGTAGCGCCAAAGCCCACTATGATGGCATTAAGGCATTTTCAGAAACCGACCAGACGGACGATCTCAAAGCCATCACGGTTCCCGTCCTGGTGTTGCAGGGTGATGACGATCAGGTCGTCCCGTATAAAAATGCCTCCCTTCTTCAGGATAAGCTGCTCGCACACAGCGAGCTTAAAATCTATCCAGGCTTCCCGCATGGGATGCATACCACGCATGCAGATACCATAAATGCTGATATCCTGACGTTTATTCGCTCATAAAGACGTTGATTATCCATAAAACAACCGGGCACCACGCCCGGTTCTCTTTTGCGGCAAGAATTGAGCGACCATTTCAGGAAGAAACGCTTACAGGAGTTTGATTTTTACTTCATACCCCTCCAGGCCTGTCATGGCCTCACGAGCGATAAACTCAATTTCAGATACTTCCTGCCCTGTTTTTTTTCGTAATTCTGCAATTTTTTTGGCTATAAGCGCTGAAATTTCTTCCTCTGCCTTTTGCGTCATTGCGTCAACTTTCATATTTACCTCTTGCGGCCGTTTACTGTTTCCAGTATCTAACTGGTTTTAACCATAACCCTATGTAAAGCGTAGACTATCTGCGTTACGTATGCTGCCTTCACCTTGAGATGAGGGGCAGATGGGGCCATTGCATTTAAATATGCATTTAGATTGCATTATTTGAATAAGCTGTTATTGTGCCAACGCCTTAGAGCACATAAACATAAGAAAAGATTTGACTCAAACTCGCCCCGCACCAGGGGCATTTTTTTTGCTCTCTATAAGCAAAAAACCCGCCATGAGCGGGTTTCTGCGTTATTCGGAAAGATTATTTGAAGACTTCTGCTACGGCCTGGAAGTTAGGGCCATGCTCTCGAGCAGCGATGATGACATAGTATTTCCCGCCCTTCTCATCTGCCAGTTTCGAGAGTTTTTGATGAAGATCTGAAGGTGAAGAAATTTGTCCACCTGAAGCCCCTACAGATACATTGCCCAGGTATTCAAGTTTGAAGTGGTGCGCTTCATCTTTGGAAATCATATCTGCCGCAGATGCGCCAAAGCTTGCAACTGTTAAAGCCAATACACTCCCTAATAGTGCTTTTTTCATATCATTCCTCCTGTTAATAAATCTATCTATTTAACATTAGCATCAAATATGGGAATGATCCGTGCCAATGTCGTAGAGAGACTGAGCGATAAGCGTCGCCTGTTGAGCATTATTACCTGCCCTCTCTGACGCAACCTGCGATTACAGCAGGTTCATCTACTATACTGACCTGTGCAGTTAGCATTTATCTGCCCGGTTGCGCGTTAGGTAACCGAAACTTACCTGTACCATGACCATCAGGAGAACAATATGCACACGAGTAAAACCCTGAAAAGGCTGCTAGCCGTATCAGCAGTTGCAGCAATGTTCAGCACCGTTGGCGTACAAGCCCAGACGACAAGCGCCGCGCAAACTAACGCTGCGGGCCAGGCTCAACCGGACGCCAGACTCAGCTCCGGCGACGAGAAAGCGTTAAAGGACATGGCGCAGGCCAATATCAACGAAGTCGCCGCCGCCAGGCTCGCCCTGGACAAGGCCCAGACCAGTGAAGTGAAAACATTCGCCCAGAAAATGGTCGACGACCACGGCGCCGCCCTGACCAAAGTGCAGGCCGTTGCCCAGAAAAAGGGCGTAGAGCTGCCGACCGAGCCAGACGCCGCCCATAAAGCCCTGAACTCAAGGCTTGAAAACCAGCGAGGTGACGCTTTTGACAAAATGTATATGGAATATGCTGGCGTGAAGGACCACGAGAAGGTGCTGTCGAAGCTTAAGAGCGACGCCAGTAAAATCGACGATCCGGATGTGAAGGCTCTGGCCAACGAGCACACGCCGGTCGTTGAGCAGCATCTGAAGTCCGCCGAGCAGATGTCAACGCGTGCTGGCGCATCAGCCGATAAATAAGTGCGTCGGTGAAACGACTACTGCAAAATAAAGTGGGGCCCGCAGGCCCCACGCTTATTTCACCTTCCTGATGAATTATTCCGGCAACGCGTAGACAACCACCTGATCGCCTACCTGATCCTTCAGGATCGTGTTCCCGCCAGCCACGAAGGCCACATACTGCCGACCCTTATATTCATACACGGACGGGTTCGCTACCGCTGGCGCTTCTGCCTGATCGGACCACAGCTCTTCACCGCTCTCTACCGAGTAGGCACGCACTTTGGCATCCATTGAAGCACCGATGAAGATCACGCCACCCGCCGTCACTGCAGGGCCACCAATGGTAGGCGAACCCCAGCTTTCCGGCATGAAGAAGCCATACTGCTGTGAGGCGCCAACCGGACGACGCCATTTCACATCGCCCGTGTGCATGTCTATCGCCACGATTTCGCCAAATGGCGGCTGCCAGCACGGCATGCCCAGCCAGTTGCTCGCCACCAGCAGACGCATACCGTACGGGGCGCCTTCCTGTGGGGCAAAGCCGCTTTCGTTGCCGGAGTCTTTGTCCGCGTTATCGTAATCCTCACGGCTGTAGAGCTTCACGTACTGAACGATATGCGAGGTGTTGACGATGGCGATCTGTTTTTGCGGATCGAACGCCACCCCGCCCCACTGCACGCCGCCGGCGCTATCGGGATAGGTGAGCGTGCCTTCGCCTTTGGTGGTAGGCGGAGTATACATTCCCTCATAGGTCAGGTTATCCCACAGGCGAGAGCACTGGCCGCCACCGACGATATCCGCCAGCTTCCAGATTTCCGGCTTTTTCGACTGGTCGAGCAGCGGCGCAGGTTTGGTCGGGAACGGCTGTGTAGGCGAGAGAACTTCGCCCTGGACCGAACCATCACCCTGCGGAACCGGACGCTCTTCGATTGGCCATACGTCCTCCCCGGTCAGGCGGTTAACCACAAACAGGAAGCCCTGCTTGGTGGCCTGAACCAGCGCCGGGATCTGCTTGCCGTCTACGGTGATATCCATCAGCGTCGGGGCAGAGTTGATGTCGTAATCCCAGACGTCGTGGTGTACCCACTGACGGGACCAGACCACTTTACCGGTGTTGATGTCCAGCGCGGTGGTGGAGGTGCCAAGCGGAATTGCGTCGACGCGGTTGCCGCCCCAATAGTTGGGAGACGGCGATGAGACCGGGAGATAGACCAGCCCATTGGCCTCATCGGCGGACATGTGCGTCCAGACGTTGGCGGTACCGGTACGCTTGCGGATCTCTGCCGGTATCGCCTCAAAGGTCCATTCAAGCTTGCCGGTCTGGGCGTTGACAGAAAATACGGTACCCGGAGGCGCTTCGGCATAGGCCCAGTCTTTCCCGGCCCAACCCACCAGCAGATGGTTGCCGACGACGGTTGGCGGTTGCAGGACAGAGAGCGGATACTTGGCGTTAACGGTGTTCCACTGATTCAGATCCAGCACCCCGTTCTCCGCAAAGCCGCTGCACGGTTTGCCTGAATCGGCGTCCAGCGCAAAGAGCTTGCCGTCAACGGTGCCCATATAGACCATCTTCTGGCACGCCTCTCCCTTCACCGGATTTTTGGCCTGCCAGTAGGAAACGCCGCGGTTTTTCAGCACCGGCTGGGTCAGTGCCTTGCGCGACGATTTGGTGTCATAGTGCCACTTTTCTTTACCCGTGCCCGGATCCAGCGCAATCAGGCGATCGAAAGGGGTGCCGATGTAGAGCGTGTCGTTAGCGAAAATGGGCGTTGCGGACCACACGGTCGCTGGCTTATCACCTTTACCATCCGAGACGTCGCCGGTATGGAACTCCCAGACTTTCGTTAATTTACTGACGTTATCCGCCGTGATCTGGGTAAGCGGGCTGTATTTTTGCGCGTTAAGCTGGCCGTGGAAGCTGTCCCAGGTTGGCGTGCCGGGCACCAGCGGCGTCGCTGGCTGGCTGGCCGAGGCGACTTTCTTTCCGTCACCGCTACCGGTTGAGGCATCGTCTGTGGTTTTTGTGGTTCCAGGCGCCTGCTGATCGGCCGCATCAATATTCAGTGATTCCTGGGTCCCCTGAGAGGCCTCAGCGGCTTTATCCTGCGCCTGCAGCGCGAACGGGGTGACCAGCAGCGCCAGCGCCGTCATGCTGACTTTTATGAAGGGATAATGCTTATCGTTATGCACGGGCGGCTCCTCAGGTTCTGACGGAATGGTTGTAACGGGCGGAATGGCTGCTCAGCATAATCAGACCAATCAGGCCGACCACCATGGCTGCCGTTATGATGTACTGGTGCAGCAGCGCGGCGGCAAAACCAATACCCGCCAACACCACCAGGGTGACAATAATCAGGAAAACACGCGCCCCGCGCCCCGATGCCGCACGTAACACAAAGATCAGTATCGCCAGCACCGCGCTGGCAATGGCCACGCCCAGTGCGCCAATGGTGCCTGTGACGCCGGTAAGCGGCGTCCACCAGGCGTATAGCGCCACCGCGAAGCCTATAACCGCGGCCAACAGCAGCAAAATAGTGCCGACGCGCGAAGATTGAGAATGCAACATACCAGGAATCCCCCTCTAAAAAATGCAAAATGGACCAACATTAAGGCGTTTTCGTGGATATATGTCCCTGCTGTTCGCGCGTGCAATGGCTATTAAAACAACGCGACGTGAAAAACGGCGGCATATTTCCCTAAACGTAACTGAGTATAGAAGAGGATTTTTTAAAGGGGCGTTTATCCGGCGAGTACCCTTCCTCACGTTGAGCCCATAAGGCAGTGTGTTTCGCTAAAAACGCTCGGGCGAGGTTTATTGTCTGCTTTGAGCGAGGGACAAACGCTGGGGTGTAAAAAAAATCGCCAGATGGGGTAGTAAAGGCTAGATTTAATTCAGGCATAACTGGTATGACCACATAAATAAGGCTCTATGAATGCGTTCAGTCATAATACCCGTCAATGAAGGTGGATTTCTGGCAGCCACAATTTGGGAAAGAAGCGATGCCAAAGCGATAGTGCTCCTTCATCCGGCAACGGCGGTTGTACAGGGATTTTATAAGGGATTCGCAGAATATCTTTTTAACAGAGGATTCAACGTCCTCACATACGATTATCGCGGCACCGGCCTCTCTAAATCCGGGCTGGTCCGTACTTACCGCGTTTCTATGTCTGACTGGATCGACCAGGACGTCGGATGTATAACCGCCTGGGCTAAAGCACATTTTCCAGAGCTTAGCCTGTTGGCGGTAGGACACAGTGTGGGCGGGCATGCCGTTCTGCTTTCAACAGCCACCCACGCCCTGCAAGCTGCGGTCATTGTAGCCTCACATGCCGGGGTGACGAGCACCATCAAACGCACCACAGAAAAGGTGCGTGTCTGGTGCGTATTACGTGTTCTGGCTCCGATTCTGTGCCGTATCTTCGGTTACATGCCTGCCAGGCGCCTGGGGCTGGGTGAAGATTTACCGGCGCCAGTCATGCTTCAATGGGGGCGCTGGAGCGCAATGCCTGGATATTTCTACGATGATCCACACTGGAATGCACGCCAACGGGCAAGTGAGATCACCCTACCCGTGCTGGTAATGGGATTTGATGACGATCCCTGGGCTAACCGTGAAGCTATTGCGCGGCTGATGGAGCCGGTGCAACAAGCAAAAATAGAACGCTGCGAGATACGGCACGCAGAGTTTGGTCTTTCGTCCATTGGGCATATGGGATTTTTTCGTACGCGATGTGCGGAGAAATTATGGCCCGTCGTCGGTCAATGGCTGGAGAGTCAGTGCCCGGATTGAACGACGCGTGAACATGACCTTTCTGAGTATTCAACATATTAAAACCTGCCGGCATAAAAATTTGGAAATTTAACGGAAATGGTTAAGCTTCTTAAACACATGCTTAAGGGATAGTCAGGAAATGATTGTTAACTGTATGGTCTACCGTTCAGGCCACCCCGCCGAAACCGTAGATATTGAGGATATCAGTGAAGTCATCCAGGATACCGATGCGTTTATCTGGCTGGGGCTTTGGCAGCCTGAACCTG
This sequence comes from Enterobacter cloacae complex sp.6700776, assembly GCF_048284255.1. Lineage (NCBI taxonomy): Bacteria > Pseudomonadati > Pseudomonadota > Gammaproteobacteria > Enterobacterales > Enterobacteriaceae > Enterobacter > Enterobacter cloacae complex sp.6700776. The sequence continues at coordinate 793,872 of NZ_JBLVYK010000001.1, forward strand.
CGTTTATGTACAAAGTCCAGGAGGAGTTCGGTCTGCACGATCTGGCCGTTGAGGATGCGCTTAATGCACATCAGCGGCCTAAAATAGAGCGTTATGGCAGCTCGGCATTTATCGTTGTAAAAACCGTCAGTGGACAGGACGACAATATTGAGTTTGGCGAAACGCATTTGTTTGTGGGCCGAAACTTCCTTATTACGGTGCGCCATGGTGCTTCAGTGAGCTATGCACCTATACGCGCCCGTGCTGCTGAGGCCCCGGACATGCTTTCGTACGGTCCGGCTTATCCTCTTTACTGTATTCTGGATTTTATTGTTGACAGTTATGCAGAGCTGACTGCGCGCCTCAACACCAAAATTGGTGATATAGAAGCGACACTTTTTCACAGTGAATTTGACCGTGAAGCTATTCAGGACGTGTATTCCCTCCGCCGTAATCTACTCGGGCTTCGCAACGCCGCTCAGCCAGTAGAAGAAATCTGTACAGAGCTTATCCGCATTCATGAAGAACTTATTCCAAAACCCCTCAGGGCGTATTTCAGAGATATTCAGGATCACGCAAGCCATGTAGTAACGGATGTAAATGACATGCGTGAGCTGCTAAGCAGCGCGATGCACGTTAACCTGGCACTGGTTCCAGTGCAGCAAAACGAAGTCGTGAAGAAACTGGCCGGTTGGGGGGCCATCCTCGTGATCCCGACGGTAGTCTTTAGCATGTATGGTATGAACTTCGAACATATGCCGGAACTGAAGACGCTCTTTGGTTATCCGGCTACGGTCGCTGTCACGCTGGGAGCCTGTGTATTACTGTGGCTTCGGCTCAAACGCTCTCGCTGGCTTTGATTGATAAGCGATCTGATAGTTTTTGGTGTCGTGAAGTAAAGTAAAGCCTCACGCTTATGTCGATTATGCCACGACACCATACCCTATCCGTTATTTCCCCTGCATATGTCGGTACATTCCTGTTCACCGGGACCCGGTTGCTCAATCCGGGATCGCCCGCTCCACCGTTTATAAAATCCTGAAAAACGAGGCTATCACAGGGCAAGGTCACTCGTTATTCTAAATTATCAAACCACATCGATAATTATTATATTTGTTTATGATTCATTGAGCTCAGATGTGAATTTATATTGACGGACGTAAACATTATTTTTTCACACATGGATGGTTAATATGAAAAGGGTTTTTATGACGGCTGCATTAACGGGTTTATTTGTCAGTAATAATCCGTATGCAGGAGAAAGCTATCTGGTCTATAACCCACATAATATTGCGGTATTTGAAGTGCGTTTCTTTAATGTTGGTGACGGCCCCTTTATGCCGGACTGGCCGAATGCGTCTGAGTCAACCTGGGATCTTGGCCAGCAACAAAAAGAAAAAATACTCGATGCTATGCGTTACTGGGCTGAGGTTATTACCCCCAGCCCGGGGCAACTGCCTGCCATTATCAATGTGGGGACGTTTAACGACGAGAATGCCGCAGGTTCCAGCGATTCAGTTACCGACGGCATTATAAGTCTGACGCAGTTGCAAGGCGCATTGAACGGCATTGATACCGGAGAGCTGACCTTTGGTTCCCACGCCCAGTTCATCATGGGCAAACTGGATTTTGATAACGTTCCCTATGTGCCCGCGCAATTGCCGCGCACTGGAAAGGCCGATCTGGTCAGCGTCGCTGTTCATGAGCTGGCACATGGACTGGGAATATCCAATATGGTTACCGATCTGCAAGGAAGTGGCACATTCACGCCTGCTTTTGATACCGTGCCTTTTGGCTCCTGGACCAGCCATCTGCGCGATGACCGTGGCAATCCTGCCCGGCCAGGGCAAGTAATATTGTGTAATGGATGCAATAACAGATGGGATCCACAAGGCTTTGATGTACGGCTTGATAAAGGCTATTTCACCGGCAGGCATGTGGATGAAGTCCTTGCAGGCGCCATGCCTGGCGTGCCGGTGAAAATGTTAGCAGACGACGGCTCGGTCGATGATAACTACATGAGCCATATCGAGCTGAAAAACAGCATGATGAGCCATCAGAACTACCGCAATTACACCACGTTTATGGAAGCGGAACTGGCGTTGCTGCAGGATATGGGATATCAGATTGACCGGCGTAACTTTTTCGGTTTTTCGCTATATGGCAACGGGCAAACGCTCGTTAACCGCAATGACTATTTTCAGCGTAATCAGCAGGCGGATGGCTATCTGGCTGGTCAATACAATACCGCTAATCTGGGAGTTGGCCTGCATGTGTATGGCAGTAATAACCATATCTTTCAACAAGCGGACCTGTTGACGTCAGGGGCTGGCGGCGCGGGCATCCGTATAGATGGGCAAAATAACACCCTGAGCATCGATCCCGGTGTACGGATATACGCCGATGGCGTTAATGGCCGTGGAGTGATGTTTGCCTACGGTAAACAGCACAGCCTTATTCAACGTGGCGACGTTCAGGCACTGGGAGCCAGTGGCGTCGGTATCAGTTTTGATTTTGGCAATAACCTCCTGGGTAACGAGGTGGACTATCGTGGATCCTGGCTTCATATCGTGGACGGCTATTACGATGCGTTATTACCCGAGTTGCAGGGAGCGCTGGTAGACAATGCCGACATCAGCGGACGGGTTGCCGGTAAAGGCGCGGCGATTTATATATCACCGAACGCGCTGGTCGGTAATATAAATATATTAACGGGTGCCCGGCTGGAGGGTGATATTTATTCGGACTACGCCCAGCGGGATGACTATGGCCAACAGCGGTTAACGCTGCTTACCTTCGGTCGGAAGGCCAATGCGTACGGGCAAGCGACGGAAGCTGCCGATGCTGATTTCAGCTTTACGTACCGCGGAAACATTGAAGGTATCAATAATCTGGCACTGGACGCGCACGGAGGGAAAACCTCGCTTAACGGCGATTTTCAGATTTACAGCATGACTATCGCGCCAGGTGCCAGCCTGTCCGGCAACGCCAGCTATACGCTTAATGAGGAAGGCCGCTTTGTAAATAACGGGATCCTTGCGCCGGGTAATTCACTTGGGCAAATCAATATATCCGGTGCTTATCAACAGGGGAATACCGGGCAGTTGTTGTTGGAAGTCGACGGGCGCGGCAGGCATGATACTCTGCAAGTGGACGGTCACGCACAATTTGACGGTCAACTGACGTTTGCGCCGCAGCCGGACTGGTACGCAACAAACTGGCGTCTGAATACGCAAGATTTGCTAAAAACGGACGCTTCCGACGGCAATTTCAGTGCGGTGAACAGCGTGCTCCGTTCACCCACGCTAACGCTGCAAACAACGCCACAGGGAAAGAATGGCTGGCAGCTCTCAATGCTGCGCGCTTCAAACGCATACAGCCGGTATGCGCAGGACGCTAATGCGCGGCAGGTAGGGCAAGCGCTGGATAAAATTGTGGCGGAAGCTAAGTCGGATATACAACCGCTGTACCGTACTCTGGATTTCTCAGCCACTGATGGCGGGAGTATCAGCAATGCCTTGCCGCAACTTTCTGCGGGCGCCTACAGCGCCATGTTCGCAAGTTCCCTGCAGCGTGAACAGCAGATAGCGCGGATCGTTGGCGGGCCAAATCCTGTGGTTATGCCGAAGCAACTGACGGAAGGCGAATGGCGCAGCTTTGCCATACCCTTTGGCGGCGGCTTCTGGCAACAGCGTCAGGGTGACAGTGTAGGGTACGACGCCAGCAGTTATGGCATTGTATTCGGTGCTGAAAAACAAAACGATGAGAATCACAACTGGATGTATGGCTTTCATGGTGCGGTCAGCGGTCAGTCGGTGACGGTGAAATCACCAGAAACCGCAACCGGGAAAACCACTGCTTTCGATCTGGGTGTTCATGCTCGTTACGGCGCTGAAAGGTCCGAAGGAATGTATTTATTCGGCACTGGCCGATTGGGTATTGAAGACAGCTGGCTGGACAGAAACATTAATGTAGAAACTTACGGAGCAAGCCACCATGCCACCTGGACCGGATTGTCAGGTTCTGTTACGGCCGGCGGAGGCTATCGATGGGCGCTGAATAATAATGTGAACGCCGGACCGGTAACGTCATTGAATTACACCACATTACATCGTCCCGGCGTGAAGGAAAGCGGCAATGACGGCAGCCGACTGATGCTGGGTTCGCAGACCTTCGATTCTCTGAGATCAAGTATCGGGGTGAATGGTAACTGGAATGTACCCCTCGCTTCAGGGGCATCGTTCGCAGCTGAGCTGCAGCTCACCTGGGATCATGAACTGCTTGATGGCAACGTAGTGCAACACGCCTCTTTCGCCAACTATCGAAGCACAGGGTTTAGTTCCAGGAATCAGGTGACTGGTCGTGACACTCTGGGTGTTAAGGCAGGTATGAGCTATAAAATCAACGCTGATGTCGAATTGGGCATCGGGGTTGAAAGCGAAATGTTTCGTTCTGGCTATGACTCGATTGCAGGTAATCTTTCAGCCACCTGGCGTTTCTGATGTCTGAGGACGAGAAAATAATAGGACTGGCCCTGTCCCCGGCGTTGCCGGGGTATTCCTGAAGGCTTTTGATATCAAAAATGGCTTGTGTCGCCCTGGCCATGCTCACCTGAACCTTTAACCCGCTTAAGCTGGATCTCTTCACCACGTTGCCAGGCATCCGCTCCCTTAGCAACTGGGTGCGCCACAATATCCTTACGTTCTTCTTTGATGGCTTGCGTGCTTACGTCAAAGCGTCGATCTCTGTCCGCCAGAAGTTTAGGGTCTAACTGCCCTTCCCCGGTAAAGCCCATCATCAGTGCCGGAATGCCGAGCGGCAGCTTTTTATCGCGGTCGGTGTGCCAGGTATGCCAGGTCTTGCCGTAGGTATTCACAATTTTGCTCATCAATGCTTTGTCAGCCACTGCAGGTAAACCTGGAGCAATCAGGCTGCCGGATTTCACTTCATATTGATGGCTGTGCCACAATTTTTTTTCTTCCGGCGGCAGTGTGTTAAACAAACGCTCACTAATGATGTACTCAACGCCCATTAAACGGGCATCTTTGGTGTTACCGTCGTAGATCACCGCCTGCATCACGTCTTCATTCAACACGGTTACATAATGATGGGCTTCCATCTGGCCATTTTTATCCCCGCTATAAAAATGGAAACCGTCAAGGTAGGCACTCATTGCATCAATGGGCGGACGGGACTGGATAAGCTGAGCACCGGCTTCAAGCGTGCTCGTCCCGACGGAGGTCTTTACACCCGGAACAGGCGTATTTGAAGGGGTATTGTTCGCGCCACAACCCACTAACGTCAGGCTCGACAATAATAAAAGCGATAATGGTTTCATTGACCCTCCCTGTAAAAGTCACTTTACTGAAAGTAGTACATTCGCGCAGACACGCCAGGAGAGTTTTTATTAAACCATCCGGCAAACTGGCGTACGTTCCGTTTAAGAACACCATTTAAATACTGGCAGAAAGAGCATCAGAGATTTGTTTGATCAATTGCCATTTATATCAATGTCCGCTTCTGGCACAAAACAGCCATTAACATTCATCGAATTCTCAGTAAATCTGAATACCGGGTCGTATACCGCGGCGAAAGCATTTCACGCTTCATCTGCCATTGCTGCTGTATGCCCTGCCCGGCAAAATAAAGCGTACCCTTTCCATCTTTCGCGTTCAGACGATCCAGCACTTCCATCAGCTTTTCACTTCCGGCACGCGGCGCGCTATTGTCAAACAAATTGAGCTGGGCAACGCCCTGGCTGAAGAAGTCCCCGAGCATAATGCCGGCTTTCTGGTAGCGGTGGCCCTCCTTCCAGATTTTGTCGAGGCACTTTACCGCGGCGTTGATAATGTCGCGGGAGTCCTGAGTGGGTGTGAGAAGCGTCATTGAGGCACTGTTGCCGTAATAGGGTTCGTTCAGAGCGAACGGAGAGGTCTTTACGAACGCCGAGATAAAGCGGCAATACTGGTGCTCGCCACGTAACTTCTCAGCGCCACGGGCCGCATAGCTGCATATAGCCTGGCGCACCTGCTCGTATTCTGTCACGCGCTCACCGAATGACCGACTACAGACGATCTCCTGCTTTGTCGGTGCAAACTCTTCCAGATCGAGGCACGGCTCGCCGCGCAGCTCCCGGACCGTTCGCTCCAGCACTACATTGAAGTGCTTGCGGATAATCCACGTGCTCTGCTCTGAGAGATCCAGCGCCGTTTTGATACCCATCGCATTGAGCTTCTTGCTGATGCGCCTGCCCACGCCCCATACGTCCTCTACAGGCACGATAGCCAACAACCGGCGCTGGCGGTCGATATTGGATAAATCAACCACCCCACCCGTCTGCTGCTGCCATTTCTTCGCCGCGTGATTTGCCAGCTTCGCCAGCGTCTTCGTCTGGGCTATGCCAACGCCGACCCTCAGGTGCGTACGCTTCAAAACCGTTTCGCGGATCTCCTTGCCAAAATCAGTCAGGTCCCGGCAATTACGAACCCCGGTGAGATCACAAAAGGCCTCATCAATGGAATATATTTCGACGCGAGGGCTTATTTCTTCCAGCGTGGTCATTACCCGGCTGGACATGTCAGCGTAAAGTTCGTAGTTACTGCTGAAGCAAACCACGCCGGCGCGCCGGAACAGGTCTTTCTGCTTAAAGTATGGCGCCCCCATGGTAACGCCAGCGGCTTTGGCCTCTGCGCTGCGCGCTATCACGCAACCGTCGTTATTTGAGAGGACAACCACCGGTCGGCCTCTCAAATCTGGCCTGAATACCGTCTCGCATGATGCATAGAATGAATTCACATCACAGAGCGCAAACATATCAGCTGGCCGATTTAACAATAAAAGTGACCACACCAAAAACGTCCAGCGTGTCTTCACTGCCAACGATAATCGGTGAATAAGCGCTGTTCATCGGATTGAGTTGAACATTAGGCCGCAGTTGCAGGCGCTTAACGGTGAATTCCCCTTCCACCGCGGCGATGACGATATCGCCGTGCTCAGCCGTTCGGGAACTATCGACCACCAGTAAATCGCCGTCGCTTATTCCCCCTTCAATCATTGAATCACCCGCGGCTTTAACGAAATACGTCGAGCTGGGGTGGGCAACCAGAAGTTCATTAAGATCAATGCGCTGCTCCACATAATCGGCAGCCGGGCTTGGGAATCCGCACTGAACTAAATCGCTGAAAAGTGGAAGCGCGATAATCTCACGCAGTTCTGTAGGTCTGATAAATTCCATTACGCATACCTTTAATACTGTTTTTATATACAGTAGTTTTGTTTTGAAGCACGCGCAAGGCAGCTGAACCGTAGCGACTGTTTAAACCTTCACCGTTTCGTTTGTAAGTTTCTCTCTGGCTTCAAATTATGGTTTTTGTAAATTTTACGATTAAACGCTTCGACTGCTCGTTTTAAAGGCTAAATGAATAGATTGTCATCAACATAAACAAGGTGAAGAGCGGCATGGCATTTCTTTAGCCGGAATGCCGTTTGACTGTACCCATATACAGTAGTATTTTTACGTGCAGACAGAATCGCACAATTAATATTCATAGGGAAAAAATAATGTTTGTTGAACTGGTTTATGACAAGCGAAACGTACAGGGGCTGGAGGGAGCCAGGGAGATAATTCTGGCTGAACTGACAAAACGTGTGCACCGGATTTTTCCTGATGCCAGCGTGACGGTTAAGCCAATGCAGGCGAATGGCCTGAATAGCGATGCCAGCAAAAGCGACCGGGAAAAGCTGAACCGTATGCTTGAGGAAATGTTTGAAGAGTCGGACATGTGGCTGACGCAAGAGTAACAAGGTTAACAAATACCAGCCCACCGGGGAAAAACCGGGCGCAATGCCCGGTTCTGTTTTCAGCCAGTAATGCCTTTAATCACTCACCCGCGGTTCTCCAGCATCGGTTCATTTCTCGGATCGTGCCCGCAAGATAAAAACGCCTCCCGGAATTTCTGCCCATTTTCTCGCGTTATCTTGTACAAGATACAGCTTTTGCATGTCGATCAAGTCATCTTATCCCTGCCCTATACTTTGAGTATGACATCCGACTGGAGGTTTCTATGTGTGGACGCTTTGCACAAGCCCAAACCCGTGAAGAATACCTGGCCTACCTTGCCGACGAAGGCGATCGCGACATCGCGTATGACCCGGCCCCCATTGGTCGGTACAACGTCGCGCCCGGTACCAAAGTCCTGCTGCTGAGCGAACGCGACGAACTACTGCACCTCGATCCGGTGTTCTGGGGCTACGCACCTGGATGGTGGGACAAAGCACCACTGATTAACGCACGTGTAGAAACCGCGGCCACCAGCAGAATGTTTAAACCTCTGTGGCAACATGGCCGGGCGATCTGTTTTGCCGATGGATGGTTCGAATGGAAGAAGTCAGGTGACAAGAAACAACCCTACTTCATCCACCGGGCCGACGGTCAGCCAATCTTTATGGCGGCGATCGGAAGCACACCGTTTGAGCGCGGCGATGAAGCCGAGGGATTTCTGATTGTGACGTCTGCGGCTGATAAAGGCCTCGTCGACATTCATGACCGCAGGCCACTGGTTTTGTCACCAGAAGCGGCACGCGAGTGGATGCGACAGCATGTTGGCGGGAAAGAAGCTGAAGAGATAGCTTCAGATGGTGCAGTGCCCGCCGATAAGTTCGTCTGGCATGCGGTAACGCGTACAGTAGGAAATGTAAAAAACCAGGGGAGGAATTTGATAGAGCAAATAGAAATCAAATCTGATCTTAGTTAGACCTGCACTTTTTAGATGGGATAATAAAACCCTTCCCTCTATTGAAGTCAAAACCTTTGACAACTCCTGTCATTTTACGGGACAAATTATTTCCTTGCTATAAATCAAATTTGACGACACAGGAAAAATTTGGATTGGCTAATCTAATCTGTATGGCCTCCCAGATGGCTAAAATAAGATTTGCTTAAAAGATCTACACGTGCCTTAATGATGCGGTTGGTTCGATGCAATGTGAATCTGACTTTTCCAAAGTAGTCCTCATAACCAGGTGCTATCTCTGATATCCCCTCCTCTTGAGTCCATACGTATGCCATCATGCGTTTCTTTTCATGAACTTGTAACTTTTAAGTGTTCAAGTGGAGTTTTTATGTCATCAAAAATGATAGGTCTTGTTAAGTGGTTTAACGATGATAAGGGCTTTGGCTTCATCTCCCCACTCGATGGAAGTAAAGATATCCTTGTTCACTCTTCTTCTCTACAGGGAGAGACATTCAAAACTCTTTTTGAAGGCCAAAAAGTTAAATTTGCTGTCATTGCCGGTACCAAAGGTCCGACAGCTGCAAATGTTACGCTTTGCGATAAATAACCCCCCTCAATGACCGCTTAAGCTTCTGTGAATTAAATAATCAGAAGCGTCATTTATCGTTTGCGAATATCATTACAACAGGCCAGCATATTTACAGCACCGTCAAATTTGCTGACCGATGTGATGAAATGCAGGACTGCTGCATGAATAGTCTCAAAGCAGAAACTAACTGCTTATAAAATATTAAAGTGCGTAAGAGGTTAGGCAGCCTCCAAAAGCATCACTTCTTAGTTATTATATGAGATTTTTTAGTAATGTTGAGGGGATTTGAACAACGCGTTGCAGTAAGGGCAAACCAGTTGAGCTCCCTTTTGTACACGATTGTAACTATGCTCCGAGTCTCTTGTGCAGTTTGGACAAGGGCATTTGACTAAATAATTTCGGCGGAATTGCGTGTTTTTACGTGCAGACATAAGCTTCTCCAGTACAAATGGACTGCTACAGTACACGTTAAGGCAGAATATTGCTTGTTTTAATTTCGAAAGAGGTAACTAAACGTCAATAAATCAACCCCTTTCGAACAACCCCGGGCCATAAAACCCCCTGAAATACATGGTGATACATGAAAAAAGTAATTATTTTCTTTAATGGTAAACCAGGTAAAGTAATCACCGTACTTAAGGGCGTGACATCAATACGCGAACAATACCCTAATGGAGAAGGGATAAACCTTCCGATAATGTCAGCCGGTTTTCCCTCTTTAACAGGTGACCATGAAGTTATCTATGTTGCATCAGATCGAGAGCTTACATCTCAGGAAATATTAGATGCAGCCAGGAAGTATCTATAAGCTTCAATATCTTCTACCAACACTGCAGATAACCTTTAGTAACAAGCATTATTAAAACAATTAGGAATTATCAGTATTGCCTACCTGGCGTAGGCTTTTTTTTTCATTTAGCAGACGATACATTCCTGTCTAATGTCATATATTTTTTAGGACTCGGAACATTTTTTGATTCAAACAGTCTAAAAGATATACTCACAAAGGGGGCCTTTATGACAACGCTTATCATCTCTACTATCGTGGCAATGGTACTGGCATTGATGATTTTAAGTCTGATCAAGATCGGGATCAGCGTATCGAACAATCCTGATGAACTGTAATGTATTCAAGTTTCCATAACCTCTTTATTTACTGGGCAGCCTATTCACCTTTCCTCGCAGGCAGCGCCACTCCAGCCCCGGGTACGTTCCACAATTAATTCCCTCTCCATTGGCGCAGCAGGAAGCTGCCCAGTCGTTCGCCCTGATATATAGGGTCAGCCATAAGAAAGTTATCCTGCAAATTTCGCAGAATTTAAGGATTCATTTTGGGGAGGAATTTGGAGGAGTTTCGGGGAAGAAAAAATCGAACAAAAAACCGGGCATCGCGCCCGGTTCTGTTTCCACACTAAAAAGCCCTTAAACACTCAATCCACGATTCTCCAGCATCGGTTCGATCCTCGGATCGTGCCCGCGCCAGTTCCGGTAAAGTTCAGCTAAATCAGTGCTGTTGCCGCGCGACAAAATCGCCTCGCGGAATTTCTGTCCGTTTTCGCGCGTCAAACCACCCTGCTCGACAAACCACTGGTAGCCATCGTCCGCCAGCATCTGCGTCCAGAGATAGGCGTAATAGCCCGCCGCGTAGCCGCCGCCGAATATATGGGCAAAATAGCTGCTGCGATAGCGCGGCGGTACGGCTGGAAGATCCAGCCCTTCTTTTTTCAACGCGGCGGCTTCAAAGGCTTCCACGTCTTCAACGGGCTCATGAATGCCGTGCCAGTTCATATCCAGCAGCGCGGCGCTCAGCAGTTCCGTCATGTCATAACCCTTATTAAACTGGGTCGCATTGAGCATTTTTTCCCGCAGCGCATCCGGCATCGGCTCGCCGGTTTGATAATGGCGGGCAAAGTGCGCAAACACCTGCGGATGGCTGGCCCAGTGTTCATTGATCTGCGACGGGAATTCAACGAAATCACGCGGCGTGTTGGTGCCTGAAAGCGTGGCATAGCGCTGGCTGGCAAACAGGCCATGCAGCGTATGGCCAAACTCGTGGAACAGGGTAATCACATCATCCCAGGAGATCAGCGCGGTCTGCCCGTTCGCTGGTTTTTGATAGTTGCAAACGTTATAAATCACCGGACGCGCGGCAAACTCGTAAGACTGCTCAACAAAATTCCCCATCCACGCCCCGCCCGCTTTGGAATCACGCGCGAAAAAGTCGCCGTAGAACAGCGCCATGCCTTCACCCGTGTGGTCGAAAATCTCCCACACGCGAACGTCCGGGTGATAAACCGGAATATCGAAACGCTCGACAAAGCGGATACCGAACAACTGCGTGGCGGTCCAGAATACGCCATCTTCCAGCACGGTATTGAGCGCGAAATAGGGTTTGATCTGCGACTCATCCAGCGCGTATTTCGCTGAACGCACGCGTTCGGCATAAAACGCCCAGTCCCAGGCCTGCACCGTAAAACCGCCCTGCTCGTCGTCAATGACCTTCTGAATATCCGCCTGCTCCAGCGCGGCTCTGCTGCGCGCCGCAGGAACTATCCCGCGCATGAATTCGAGCGCGGCATCCGGCGTTTTCGCCATTTGATCGGCAATGCTCCAGCTGGCATAGTTGTCAAAGCCGAGCAGCTGCGCCTGTCTTGCCCGCAACGCGGTAAGCCGACGGATCAGGTCGCGCGTATCGTTTTCGTCGCCTTTTTGAGTGCGTTCCCAGCCCGCGCTAAACAGCTTTTTACGGGTCTCGCGCAAAGACAGCGCCGCCAGCGCGGGCTGTTGCGTGGTATTCAGAAGCGGGATCAGCCAGCGATCCGTCAGCCCTTTTTCTGCGGCAGCATGAGCCGCGGCAGCCATCTCCTCCGCACTGAGTCCGTCAAGCTGGTGAACATCATCCACCACCAGCCCTCCCGCCTTATTCGCCGCCAGCAGGCGCTGGTTGAACTGGCTGGTCAGGGTGGCGGCTTCGGTATTCAGGGCTTTCAGCTCGGCTTTTTCATCGGCGTTCAGACGCGCGCCCGCAAGAACAAAGTGCTGATACGTCTCCTCCGTCAGCCGGCGGGATTCGGCATCCAGCGTGTCGCGATCCTGCCAGACGGCTTCCACGCGAGCGAAAAGCGTATCGTTTAGCCAGATATCGTTCGCCAGCCCGGCCAGTTCGGTGGAGAACTGCTCGTCCAGTGCCTGAAGATAATCGTTGGTGTGTGCGGACGTCATGGCGAAGAACACGCTGCTGACGCGCGACAGCATGGCCCCGCTCTTTTCCAGCGCCAGCACGGTGTTGTTGAAGTCCGGCACGGCGCTCTGCGCGATAATCGCGTCAATATCTGCACGCTTGAGGCGCATTGCTTCATCAAACGCCGGGCGATAGTGGCTGTCTTCTATCACATCAAAACGCGGAGCCTGATAAGGCAGCAGGCTAACGTCAAAGAAAGGGTTGTTGACCGACATCGTTTACTCCTGAGCACGGTATTTCTCACCAGAGTAGGCCAGCCTGCTCCGGCCTGCAATGGCGTCATACAAATGTTGCCTTAACGATGTGCCCGAGTGCGTGCTATGGTAGTACAACACAAAAAGCGTTGAGGAACAGTGAGATGATTATATTAGTTACCGGGGCGACAGCAGGTTTTGGTGAAAGCATCACGCGTCGCTTCGTCGCCAACGGACATAAGGTGATTGCAACGGGTCGTCGTCAGGAGCGTCTCCAGGAGCTGAAAGACGAGCTGGGCGACAGCATCCTGACCGCACAGCTGGACGTGCGCAACCGCGCCGCCATTGAAGAGATGATTGCCAACCTGCCTGCCGAATGGCGTGAAATCGACGTGCTGGTCAATAACGCTGGCCTGGCGCTGGGCATGGAGCCTGCCCACAAAGCCAGCGTGGAAGACTGGGAGAACATGATCGACACCAACAACAAAGGCCTGGTGTACATGACCCGCGCCGTGCTGCCGGGCATGGTTGAACGTAACCGTGGTCATATCATTAATATCGGTTCCACCGCAGGCAGCTGGCCTTACGCGGGCGGCAACGTCTATGGCGCAACCAAGGCCTTTGTACGCCAGTTTAGCCTGAACCTGCGCACCGACCTGCACGGTACCGCGATTCGCGTGACCGATGTTGAGCCGGGCCTGGTCGGTGGAACGGAATTCTCCAACGTGCGTTTCAAAGGCGATGACGCGAAAGCGGATAAAACCTATGAAAATGCGAATGCGCTGACGCCGGAAGATATCACCGAAACCGTCTGGTGGGTCGCGACGCTGCCGAAGCATGTCAACATCAACACGGTTGAGATGATGCCCGTCAGCCAGACCTATGCCGGACTCAGCGTGCATCGCGGGTAATTCACCCTTCCCGGCCTGCGGGCCGGGTATGTGATGACGGGTAAAAGAATGGTAGTATGTTCAGGTTAACTCTCTGAGAAATCACAACCCATGGCCGCTGAATCGCAACTTAATCCTACCCAGCCTGTAAATCAGCAAATTTATCGCATCTTACGCCGTGATATCGTTCGCTGCCTGATCCCACCGGGAACGCCACTCTCAGAAAAAGAGGTTTCGGTACGTTTTGACGTTTCCCGTCAGCCCGTGCGCGAGGCGTTTATTAAGCTCGCAGAAAACGGCCTTATCCAGATCCGCCCTCAGCGCGGCAGCTATGTAAATAAAATTTCGCTTTCGCAGGTACGGAATGGCTGTTTTGTTCGCCAGGCCATTGAGTGCGCCGTTGTGCGTCGCGCCGCGTCGCTCATCAACGATAACCAGTGCTACCTGCTGGAGCAAAACCTGCATCAGCAACGCATTGCCATCGACCGCAAACAGCTGAACGACTTTTTCCAGCTGGACGACGAATTTCACCAGAAACTGGCGCAGATCGCCGAGTGCCAGCTCGCGTGGGATACCGTCGAAAACATCAAAGCTACCATCGACCGCGTGCGCTACATGAGCCTCGACCATGTTTCTCCGCCAGAGATGTTGCTGCGCCAGCATCACGATATTTTCAGCGCACTGGAAAAACGCGACGTGGAAGCCGTAGATAAAGCGATGACGCTTCACCTCCAGGAAATTAGCGAGTCAGTTCAGTTAATTCGTCAGGAAAACCGCGAGTGGTTCAGCGAAGAATAAAACCTCGCCGCCCCCTTTCGGTTGCGGCGAAGTGATTAGCGGACCACTAATACCGGAATAGTGGCGTAGCGCAGGATAGTTTCAGCATTCGAGCCCAGCAGATGTGTTGTCATGCTCGGGTTTCTTGATCCAATAACAATAACGTCATATTTCCCCTCTTTGCTGAGCTGGATGATTTCATCGCGTACGTTGCCGAAACGTACTTCACAATCAATATTTTCTGGGGACATATCAAAGAGCCGTTTCAGTGCCTTCATCTTCTTATCCGACTCGGCGGTCATATACTCTTCGAACTTCTTAATATCGGCATTGAACCCCCGCAGTAACGAACGACTGCTGTTAGGGAGAATGTTGACCAGGGTGATCGTCGCGCCTTCCGATTTCGCGAGGTTGACCGCGTGGCGTACCGCTTTATCGCTTAGATCCATTTCAAACACGTCAACAGGCATCAAAATTTTCTTATACATAAGCCTGACTCCTTTTCCGATGAAGGGTTATTTTCTGCCTCCAGAATGGCATTGTGGATATAAACAAAGCCTAAACACTTGCGTCTGGAAACTATCAATTAAGGAAAATAACTGTCCGCTTTGTAAAGCGGTGTCCTGAACCGTCAACGCCATCAGGAAATAAGAAAAAAGTGTGAGCTTGATCAAAAGCAAATAATTTCGTTTAAGAGAGGCGTATTAATAGTGCCCCGTGAACGGCAGCCGTTGAATTAGCGCCGTAACGGATAAGTGCGAGAGGAGAAAATACCATGATGACATACGACCGTAACCGAAATGCAATCACCACTGGCAGCCGCGTCATGATTAGCGGCACAGGTCAGTTCGGCGTGATTAAAGCGATCCACAGCGACGGCCTTAATGCCGAGCAGGTGCGTCGTGGTAAAACGGTTGAAGTGGAAGGATGCGAAGGTAAGTTCGAACCGATTGAGCTGATTCGCCTGGGGATGCACTAAGCTGTGCCCCGACATGCCGCCGCGAACGGCGGCATGTCAAAGCGTTAAAGCCGGACTGCGTACTCAGCAACCGTGGCCTTCGCGCCTTTTTGCAGCAACGTTTGATAGGCCTGCATGACGGCAGCCACGAATACCGTGTCCTTCGGCAGCTCGTTACCGAAAATAGCCTCAATGCCCAACAGCGCGCTAACGCGGCTTTCACCTTCAGCGCTACCGTTTACCGCCGCCTGAATCACCGCCAGCTGCGGATCGCTCACCTCAATCACGTTACCCTGCTCATCCACACCGCCGACATAACGCATCCAGCCCGCCACGCCGAGGGCCAGCAGCGGGAAAGGTTTCTGGTGGACAAGGTGCCAGCGCACGGAATCGAGCATGCGCTGCGGCAATTTCTGGCTACCGTCCATGGCGATTTGCCAGGTGCGGTGACGCAGGGCCGGATTGCTGTAACGCGCAATCAACTGGTCGGCATAACGACCCAAATCCACGCCCCGCACTTTCAACGTCGGCGCCTGCTCTATCAGCATCAGCGCATGCGCGGCTGCGCGATAATGTTCATCTTCCATGCAGTCGTTAATGTGCTGATAACCGGCCAGATAGCCGAGATAGGCCAGGAACGAGTGGCTGCCGTTAAGCATTCGCAGCTTCATCTCTTCAAACGGAATGACATCAGAAACCAGCTCCGCACCGGCCTTTTCCCACTGGGGGCGTCCGGCAACAAAATTATCTTCCACCACCCACTGGCGGAACGGCTCGCAGGCGACACCTGCCGGATCGCGTACGCCAGTCAGCTGTTCGATTTTATCCAGCGTTTCAGCCGTGACGGCGGGCACAATGCGGTCCACCATCGTTGACGGGAAGGTGACGTTCGCTTCGATCCAGTCCGCCAGTTCGCCGTCTACGGCGCGCGCGTAGGCACAGGTCACATTGCGCATCACGTGGCCGTTCTCCGGCATGTTATCGCATGACATCACGCTGAATGCCGGTAGCCCCGCCGCCTTGCGACGCGCCAGCGCCTCAACCACCACGCCCGGCGCAGATTTAGGCTGATTCGGGTTTTGCAGGTCTGCAACGATTAACGGATGATCGAACATCAGTTGTCCGGTTGCCGGGGAGTGGCAATATCCTTTCTCGGTGATGGTGAGGGAAACAATGGCGACCTGCGGCTCGCACAGCGCCGCCAGCACGGTTTCCAGCCCGTCGATCTGCGCATGCAGCGCGTTTTTGACGACGCCGACCACGCGCGCCGTCCACGCATCGGCAGACATCTCTGCCACGGTATAAAGGTTATCCTGTGCCTTCAGATCGGCTATCTGCTGTTCGCCGCCAATCAGGTTAACTTCGCAGTAACCCCAGTCGCTGCCCTGTTCTGCGGCGAGTATATCGGTGTACACCGCCTGGTGCGCACGGTGAAACGCGCCAAACCCTAAATGAACAATGCGTGCCTTGAGGCTGTCGCGATCGTATTGAGGATGCGTTGCCTTCGCCTGTAATAACCGGTTTTCCATGATTGAGACTCGTTAATTAATGAAAGCTGTGATCCACTGCCGCTTCCTTTTAAGAGCGGCAGCGCCTGCTGACTACACCAACTAGAATGGCAGTCGGAGTCAAAAAACGCTGCCATTAACCATACTGATACATCGTTTTCAGATCTTGATTTACATTAACTTTTCGCCATGTGGTGTGACATCAGTAAAAAGTTGTGTGACAGGTAACGCAAGA
Organism: Enterobacter cloacae complex sp.6700776; assembly: GCF_048284255.1. Taxonomy (NCBI): domain Bacteria; kingdom Pseudomonadati; phylum Pseudomonadota; class Gammaproteobacteria; order Enterobacterales; family Enterobacteriaceae; genus Enterobacter; species Enterobacter cloacae complex sp.6700776. The sequence goes on from NZ_JBLVYK010000001.1 coordinate 810,975, forward strand.
TGTAAACCACTAGCGGCGTGAAGAGAGCGCGCCGTACGCTACCGAGTCCTTATGAGGAGCCTCCGCAGCATCTTCGGCTTCACTCAAATCGCGGTCGCGCACTTCCGGCATCAGCAACGCGGAGACCAGCCCAATCAGCGAGTACGCCACCAGCATCACCACAATCGGCCACCAGGACCCGGTCATGTTGCAGAAGATCCCCGCCAGCACCGGACCAAAGCCTACGGCTACCAGCCCGCCCGCCTCTTTCGAAATGGCCATGCGGGTAAAGCGGTTCCGCGAACCAAACATCTCTGCCATGGTGATATTTTCCAGCGCGAACAGCCCGAGCACCGCAAAGTTATGAATAACGATGATAGAGAGCATAATCACGCCCGGCGCGTAACTCTTATCGACGATAATCGACAGCATCGGGTAAGCCAGAATAATGGCTGAAATGTTAAGGAGGATATACGGCAGACGGCGCCCCACTTTATCGGACAGCCAGCCCAGCAGCGGGATGGAGAGGAAGCCGAGAATCGAACTGATCATCAGCGCATCGGTTGGGATCGCCTTATCAAACAACAGCGTCTGCACCAGATATCCGGCAAGGAAAGTCTGAATCAAACCTGAGTTGCCGGCCTGACCAAAGCGCAGCCCCGTCGCCAGCCAGAACGATTTGCTCTTAAACATCGCACCTAATGAGGTATCCGGCGCAGCAACCGGCGCAACGGTTTCGGCGTCGTTAACCTTCTCAAACACCGGGCTCTCTTTAAGGTTCATACGCAGCCAGATGGCGAAGATCATCACCACCACGCTGGCGAGGAACGGCACGCGCCAGCCCCAGGCAATAAGTTCTTCACGATCGAGGGCAAAGAACATCACGGCCCAGATCGCCGTGGCGCTCAGCGTCCCGCAGTTGGTTCCCATGGCCACCAGCGAGGAGATGATGCCGCGTTTACCCTTCGGCGCGTACTCCGCCAGCATGGTACCTGCGCCGGAGATTTCTGCCCCCGCGCCCAGCCCCTGAATAATGCGCAGCGTCACCAGCAGCACCGGTGCGAAAATCCCGATCTGCGCGTAGGTTGGCAGGACGCCGATTAAGGTGGTGCAGATCCCCATCATGGTGATGGTGATAAACAGCACCTTTTTGCGGCCAATTCTGTCGCCCATTCTGCCGAAGATAAATGCCCCGACGATACGCGCGATGTAGCCTGCCCCATAGGTCCCCATCGCCAGGATCAGCGCCATGGCCGCGGATTGTTCAGGGAAGAAAATTTCATGGAATACCAGCGCGGCGCCAAGGGAGTAAAGCTGAAAATCCATAAACTCCAGGGCGGTGCCCAGCCAGCCGGATACGGCGGCTTTCACCAGGTCTGACGTACTTCTTTGAGGTTGTGCTTGAGTCATAATGGCTATCTCTGCAAGGTAAGATGCGTACCACTGAGAGCCTGTCTTCGCAGGCTCTTAACCGCGTGAATTATTATTGGTCGAACGTGAGCAAGACTTTGCAGCACTGCCGCTGGTCTTTTTCAAACAGTTCGATGGCGTCTGTAACGTGGTGATAGTCAAATGTATGGGTGACCAGTTTTTCAGGGTCGATCAGCCCTTTTTCCAGCCAGTCAATGACCACCGGAAATTTGTTGGCATTCAGGCGCGAAGAGAAGATCGACAGCTCTTTGCCGGTGATCCCCTGTTGCACGATCTGGCTCGGGTCGCTGGAGAAGCCCATCAGCACGATGCGCGCCGCCGGAGACGCCAGCGTAATCGCTTCCTGCAAAATGGATGGATGACAGGCAGCATCGATGATTAACGTCGGCTTGATGCCTTTTTCATCCAGCGCGGCCTGTAATGAGTGCTCGCTGTTGTTGAAGACCCAGTCTGCGCCGCTGCGTTGCGCCATCCCCAGCCGCTCATCAATCCGATCCACCACGATGACCTGCTTCACCTTGTAAACGCCCTTTAGCGCCTGCACGGTGACCAGCCCCATCGGGCCTGCGCCGTAGATCAGCGCCACGTCCTGTTCGGTGGGTTTCGCCTGCCCCGTCACGTTGGCGGCAATGGTGAAGGGCTCAACCATCACCGCGTGTTTGTCAGGGATCGCATCCGGAATGTGCCAGGCATTTTTCGCCGGCACGACGGCGTATTCGCTGAAGCCGCCGTCACGGTGGACGCCCAGCACCACCAGCGAGGTACAAACGTTCGGTTTTCCGACGGAACACGGGTAGCAGTGCCCGCAGCTGATCACCGGATCCACAGACACGCGCTGGCCCAGTCGGGTGCTCTCCACACCTTCGCCAACCGCGTCTATTTCGCCAAAGAACTCGTGACCGATTACCCGCGGGTATTTCGCAAACGGGTTATGCCCGCGATAGATATGGCTGTCTGAACCGCAGATACCGGCGAGTTTAATTCTGACGCGGACGTCGCCTGCGCCCGGCAACGGGAGAGGACGCTCCTCAATCACCAGCATATTCGGCTGTTGGATCACTACGCTTTTCATCATTCGCTCCTCGTTTACCAGTTCCAGAGGGTGCCGTCTTCCAGACGGGCCACCGGCAGACAGGCCGGTTCGTACGGGTATTTCGCTGCCAGCTTCTCATCAAACTCAATGCCCAGCCCTGGCTTGTCGCCCGGGTGCATATAGCCGTTATCGAAGCGCCAGCTGTGCGGGAACACTTCCAGCATCTGCTCTGAATACCCCATATATTCCTGCACGCCAAAGTTCGGTACCCACAGGTCAAAATGCAGTGCCGCGGCGTGGCAAATCGGCGACAGATCCGACGGGCCGTGTGAGCCGGTGCGCACCTGGTAGAGTGAGGCAAAGTCAGCAATGCGACGCATCCCGGTAATGCCGCCCGCATGGGTTATGGTGGCGCGAATATAGTCAATGAGCTGCTCTTCAATCAGCTGCTTGCAGTCCCAGATGCTGTTGAACACTTCCCCCACCGCAATGGGCGTGACGGTGTGCTGGCGGATCAGGCGGAAACACTCCTGGTTTTCAGCGGGAGTCGGATCTTCCATCCAGAACAGGCGGTACTCTTCAATGCTTTTGCCGAATCGCGCCGCTTCGATGGGCGTCAGACGGTGGTGCATGTCGTGAAGGAGATGTTCGTTGAAGCCGAACTGACTGCGCACTGCGTCGAACAGTTTCGGCGTAAAGTCGAGGTATTTCTCGGTGGACCAAAGCTGCTCGTCCGGCCAGTCGCCCTTGGTTGCAGGCTCATACGCCAGCCCTTTTCCTTTAGACATACCATAGGTGGTTTTCATCCCCGGCACACCGCACTGCACGCGAATAGCCTTGAAGCCCATCTCTTTATGACGGGCATAATCTTCCAGTACGTCGTCAATGGTGTGCCCGGTGGTATGACAATAAACCATCACCCCTTCCCGGGAGGCTCCGCCCAGAAGTTGATAGAGCGGCATGTTCGCGGCTTTCGCTTTGATGTCCCACAGCGCCATATCCACGGCAGAAATCGCTGACATGGTGACCGGGCCACGACGCCAGTACGCGCCTTTATAGAAGAACTGCCAGATATCTTCGATGCGGTGCGCATCGCGGCCAATCAGCTGAGGGCACAGGTGATCTTTCAGGTAGGAGGCAACGGAAAGTTCACGTCCGTTAAGCGTGGCATCACCCAGGCCGACAATGCCCTCATCGGTGGTGATTTTAAGGGTGACAAAGTTACGCCCCGGGCAGGTGACAAATACTTCAGCCCCGACAATCTTCATAATCCATTTCCTTACATCGCTCGTTGTGATGCAGGAAATTTACGCAACTACACTACTACCATACAAGTATAACGATCGAAAAATCAGCGGGCGATCACACTATGAGGACGACTATGCGCGTCCCCAGCCGGCCACGATGATCAACATGCCGCACAGGGCAACCAGCGCGCCTGCCCAGTCATACAGGCTTAGCCTGATGCCATCGACAAAGCGCAGCCACAGCAGCGCAGTACAGACGTACACCCCTCCGTAGGCCGCATAAACCCGCCCGCTAGCGGCCGGATGCAGGGTGAGCAGCCAGACGAAAAGGACCAGGGACACACCCGCCGGGATCAGCAGCAGCGCGGAAGCGCCCCGCTTTAGCCAGAGCCACGGCAAAAAGCATCCGATGATTTCACACAGCGCGGTCGCGAAAAAAAGCAGCGTCGTTTTGAACATTTTTCTCGTTTCGTGAGGATTGATTTAAACATCATACGCGATAATGCTCTCATCGTTCCCATACCTGCCGCGCGGGTATGACACCCTTTCGGATTGGTGTAGAATCCAACGGGGTAATCCGATTGTCTGCACCCGTTTAAAGGAAACGCTATGACTACATTAAGCAAACGCCTTTGTCTGACAGCCGCACTGGCGCTGTCCTCGTTCGCCTTTGCCGCAACGGCATCAGCCGAAACCAGCAAACTCATCATTGAGTCTGGTGACAGCGCGCAAAGCCGTCAGAACGCCGCCATGGACAAAGAACAATGGAATGACACCCGCAGCCTGCGTCAGAAAGTGAATAAGCGCGTGGAAAAAGAGTGGGATAAAGAAGACGTCGCGTTTGATGCCCGCGACAAATGCCAGCAAAGTGCCAACGTCAACGCTTACTGGGAGCCTAACACCCTGCGCTGTCTGGATCGTCGCACTGGCCGCACGGTAGCACCGTAATGTCGATGCCGTGTGACGTAAAGCTCCGTCCGCTGGAGCGCGAAGATTTACGCTTTGTCCACCAGCTCGACAACAATGCCAGCGTGATGCGCTACTGGTTTGAAGAGCCTTACGAGGCCTTCGTCGAGCTGTCCGATCTCTACGATAAGCATATCCACGATCAGAGTGAACGCCGGTTTGTAGTGGAGTGCGAAGGTGAGAAAGCCGGGCTGGTTGAGCTGGTTGAGATCAACCATGTCCACCGTCGGGCGGAATTTCAGATCATTATTTCACCGGAGCACCAGGGGAAAGGTCTTGCGTCGCGGGCGGCAAAGCTGGCGATGGATTATGGGTTTAACGTCCTGAATCTCTACAAGCTTTACCTTATCGTCGACAAAGAGAACGAAAAAGCGATTCATATCTACCGTAAGCTCGGCTTTATGGTGGAAGGTGAACTGATCCATGAGTTCTTTATTAATGGCGAATACCGTAACACCATCCGCATGTGCATTTTCCAGCATCAGCATCTGGCCGGGCATAAATCCTCCTCCGCCAACCTGCTTAAACCCACCGCGCAGTAACCTGCGCGGTTTTATTCTTAATAATATTCAATGCTGTTTTTGATGGTGTACTTGCGCTCAATGGCAGGTTTAACGCTGTCATCGACGATAACCAGCTCACAGCTCACCGGGTTGTTGTGGCGATCGTAATCGCAACTCTGCTTTACATTGCCCATCGGTTTATCGTTCAACAGGCTTACCGCCGTATAATCCATGCGCTTACGCAGATCTTTCGACGGCATCGATTTGACCGATAAACGCTGGTCGCCGGAGACCGTGGTTTTACCCAGCGGGTAGCCGTCGGTATCATACTGGTACTTCACTTCCATCTCTTTGCTGTGCGCGGCAACCACAAACCCGTTATCGTCGGTGTCCCATGTCAGGCCGGCAGACGGCAGTTCCGCCAGCTGACATTTTCCCTGCAACTTCACCTTCTGCTGCTGGGTTTCCGCATCGACATAGTAGTTAGCATCCAGCACCAGCGCAACGCCCGTGTTAGCCTCCAGATCGTGCAGTTCAAGGGTATCGAAACACCCCTCCGACGACATCGTTCCAGTCACGCGTTTAGAGACTTCACCCTTATCGTTCAACAGCGTCTGGGTAAAATCTTTCACCGGCCCGCGCAGAGGGTCAAAGTCAAACTCGTTCGAAAAGCTCGCCATCTCCGGCGTAAATGACAGCGGCGCGGTGTTGTTGTCACATCCCACCAGTACCGTTGCCAGTAGCGTTATCGCTGCGTATTTATTCACATCATTTACCGTTCAGAGAGAGATACAATCATATTAGCAAATACAGCAACTTACATAACAGCTCTTCATTTGACTCTTTACGCTGTATAAATCCGTCGTTTGCATTGACGAGACCTGCCAAAGTGGCTACTTTGGGCGCGGAAGATTCCACATTATTATAAAATTAGATTCTTAACTTTTCGGGTTAACATCATGATTTACGACTGTTTTTTGTACTATGACGAAGATATGTTGCTCGACATCAGATTACATACGCTCGCTGATGTCGTTGACCGTTTTGTCATTGTAGAAGCAACACACTCTTTTACGGGCATACCGCGAGAATTACATTTCGATATTACGAAGTTTGCCAAATTCAGAGACAAAATTATTTACGTGCCTTTTGACGCGCAGCCTATTTTAAACAGTGCTGACAATAACCAGGTTGATGCCTGGGCAAATGAAGCAGCGCTTCGCAACTCCATTATGAATGGGTTAAAAGACGCGGCAGACGACGATCTGATTCTGGTGTCAGACGTTGATGAAATTTTCTCTCCCGAGACGGTCAGGGCCATTAATCCACGCGCGCTCTGCACGACTATTCATCAAAACGTGTTCAACTATCAGTTTAATCTTCAGGTTCACAACATGGATGGTACGCCGAGAAAATGTACCTTGCCCCGCGCGACGTCCTATTACAACCTTAAGCATTTCTTCCACGGTGAGCCTGAATCTTTCAGAAACTGGAAGCGGGCACGCAAAGATAAAAACTGGTCATGGTTTAAATGGAACTGGCTAAAAATCAATAATAAGGTTGTGAAAGATGGCGGCTGGCATTTCTCCTGGGTAATGACCCCAGAAAGAATTTCCGAAAAAATGTCTACCATTTCTCATACCGAATACGATCTGCCGGAATTTAATAACCCGGAACATATTATGAAGGTTATCACCAACGCCGAAGATATCTGGGGACGAGACCGAAAACTGGTCAGGCAAGAGGTATCAAAACGCACCCTGCCTTCTTATCTGGTAGACAATCAGCACCATTATTCGCAATTTATTTTATGACGCAGGCGGGGCTCCAGGACAATTCAGAAAGAGAGACACAAAAACAAAAGCTTACCCTAACCCTGCTATGCTTACAGTCTACACAGTGAAAAGGAGCTACAGATGAAACGGTTACCCTGGATTACCGCCCTGCTGTTAATGAGTGCTTCACCTGCTATTCTTGCGGCCCCGGACTCCTGCGAGCGCGTGAAAAGCGACATTCAGCAGAAGATTATCAACAACGGCGTACCGGAGTCTGGCTTTACCCTGAACATCGTGCCGAACGATCAGGCCGACCAGCCGGATGCGCAGGTCGTTGGGCATTGTGCCAACGATACTTTCAAAATTTTGTACACCCGCACCAGTAGCGGCAACTACCCGGTGAGCGGCGCAGGTACGCAAGAGAATGCGCCCGCTGAGCCGCAATGATTTTCCCACTCAATTCCCCTGATTTGACGAGGATTAATATTTAATACCTCTAAATAAGTAACACTCCCCCCATCATTAGCCCGGTTGTAGTCACGGGTGAAAATAATTATTAACAATGATGGGGTGAGTTATGTCCGAAGTTGAACATCACGGCGGTATAAGCCGTCGAACTCTGGTTAAATCTACTGCCATAGGATCTCTGGCGCTTGCCGCCGGTGGGATCGCATTACCTTTTGGTCTGAAAAGCGCCGCCGCCGCTGTGCAGACAGCTATTCAGCCCGCAGAAGACAAAGTCGTCTGGGGCGCCTGCTCGGTGAACTGCGGTAGCCGCTGCGCCCTGCGGATGCACGTTCGCGATGACGAAGTCTACTTGGTTGAAACGGATAATACCGGCGAGGATATTTACGGCAACCATCAGGTTCGCGCCTGTCTGCGAGGCCGTTCAATTCGCCGTCGCATTAATCACCCAGACCGTCTGAACTATCCGATGAAACGCGTGGGCAAACGCGGAGAAGGCAAGTTTGAGCGTATCACCTGGGAAGAAGCGCTGGACACCATCGCCGCGAGCCTGAAAAGCGTGGTCGAAAAATACGGCAACGAAGCGGTCTACATTAACTACTCCTCCGGAATTGTCGGCGGCAATATCACCCGCTCCTCCCCTTACGCCTCGCTGGTGGCACGCCTGATGAACTGCTACGGCGGCTTCCTCAGCCACTACGGCACCTACAGCACCGCGCAGATCGCCTGCGCAATGCCCTACACCTACGGCAGCAACGACGGCAACAGTACATCAGATATCGAAAACACCAAACTGGTGGTGATGTTCGGCAATAATCCGGCAGAAACGCGCATGAGCGGCGGCGGGATCACTTACTACCTTGAACAGGCACGTGAACGGTCTAACGCACAGATGATCGTTATCGATCCGCGCTACACCGACACCGCCGCAGGCCGCGAAGACGAGTGGATCCCGATTCGTCCGGGCACCGATGCCGCACTGGTGGCAGGTATTGCGTGGGTGCTGATTAATGAAAACCTCGTCGATCAGCCCTTCCTCGATAAATACTGCGTAGGTTATGACGAAAAAACCCTGCCGGAAGGCGCACCTGTTAACGGTCATTACAAAGCCTATATTCTCGGCCAGGGTGATGACAAAACCGCGAAAACCCCGGAATGGGCGTCGCGTATTACAGGCATTCCTGCCGATCGCATTATTAAGCTGGCCCGTGAAATCGGTTCGGCAAAACCGGCCTACATTTGCCAGGGTTGGGGCCCGCAGCGTCAGGCCAACGGCGAGCAGACATCCCGCGCCATCGCCATGCTGCCGATCCTGACCGGCAACGTCGGCATTAACGGCGGCAACAGCGGCGCGCGCGAATCGACCTACACCATCACCATCGAACGTATGCCGCTGCCGGAAAATCCTGTGAAAACGCAAATCTCCTGCTTCAGCTGGACGGATGCCATCGTGCGTGGACCGGAGATGACCGCCCTGCGCGACGGCGTACGCGGTAAGGATAAGCTGGATGTGCCGATCAAGTTCATCTGGAACTATGCGGGTAATACCATCATCAACCAGCACTCTGATATCAACAAAACTCACGACATTTTGCAGGATGAGAGTAAGTGCGAAACGATCGTCGTTATCGACAACTTCATGACCTCGTCCGCGAAGTATGCCGATATTGTCCTGCCGGACCTGATGACCGTTGAGCAGGAAGATATCATCCCCAACGATTACGCCGGCAACATGGGATACCTGATTTTCCTCCAGCCGGTAACCGCCCCGAAGTTTGAGCGCAAACCCATCTACTGGATCATGAGCGAAGTAGCGAAACGTCTCGGACCGGATGTCTATCAGAAATTCACCGAAGGCCGTACGCAGGAGCAGTGGCTGCGCTACCTTTATGCCAAAATGGTTGCCAAAGATCCGCTGCTGCCGTCCTACGACGCGCTGAAAAAAATGGGTATTTATAAGCGCAAAGATCCAAATGGACATTTTGTGGCCTATAAAAAATTCCGTGACGATCCGGATGCCAATCCGCTGAAAACCCCGTCGGGGAAAATCGAGATCTACTCCAGCAAGCTGGCGGATATTGCGGCAACCTGGGAACTGCAAAAAGACGAAACCATCACCCCGCTACCGGTCTATACCTCAACCTTTGAAGGCTGGGACGCGCCCGAGCGCAGCAAATTCCCGCTGCAACTGTTCGGTTTCCACTTTAAAGCCCGTACCCACTCCAGCTACGGCAACGTGGATGTGCTCCAGGCCGCCTGTCGCCAGGAGGTGTGGCTTAACCCTGTAGACGCCGAGAAGCGCGGCATTAAAAACGGTGACACGGTGCGCGTGTTTAACGATCGCGGCGAAGTGCGCATTGCCGCCAAAGTCACCCCGCGCATTATGCCTGGTGTGAGCGCGATGGGCCAGGGCGCCTGGCATGACGCCAACATGAACGGCGATCGTGTCGATCACGGCTCCTGCATCAATACCCTGACCACACACCGCCCGTCACCGCTGGCGAAAGGCAATCCGCAGCACACGAACCTGGTGCAGATCGAGAAGGCATAAGGATTAACCGATGACAACCCAGTATGGATTTTTTATTGATTCCAGCCGCTGCACCGGGTGTAAAACCTGCGAGCTGGCCTGCAAGGATTATAAAGACCTGACCCCGGACGTCAGCTTCCGTCGTATTTATGAATACGCGGGCGGCGACTGGCAGGAGGAT
>NZ_JBLVYK010000200.1:0-294 GCF_048284255.1 Enterobacter cloacae complex sp.6700776
ATTTAAAGACGGACGCGCCGCTGTATACAAACACACACATAACCAACATGTTAAATGAGTCTGGATTATATTTATTGCGTAATCTCTCAATGCTGGCTAAGTTGAAACCACCTTTTATTGCGTCTTCAAGTGTAATGACATATCGCCATTGACCATCAGGGCAATCCCGCCCACCGTCACGTAATTCATCGAATTGAGGAAATTCAACTTTTTTACGCGCAGGATCACTTCCTCGCCATTCATCCCCAGTCCAAAAAGGATAAGCGGGATGCGTTTTCGCGCTAGGTGTATAGA
>NZ_JBLVYK010000201.1:0-294 GCF_048284255.1 Enterobacter cloacae complex sp.6700776
CTGTATTTTCGCTCGTGCGCAGTAAGCGCATACCTAATACTTTGGTATAAAAATCAACGGAGCGTTGCATGTCGGTAACACGGAGCATGGTATGTAGTAAGCGCATAATAGTAGTTTCCCTATAAATTCTTCAGGCAATAATGCTTAAAGTCGAATCGATTTATCTATTAATATAACGTGGCAATATGACTAAATACAGCGATTGAGGTTTATTTTTTAGTCATATCATGGCTATACTCAATTCGAGGGAGTATATCATAATTTTATGTTTATATTACGGGTGGTTAACGATGG
>NZ_JBLVYK010000202.1:0-294 GCF_048284255.1 Enterobacter cloacae complex sp.6700776
CTTTCCGCTTCCTCGCGCATTCGCTCACTACGTTCGGTCATAAGACTGCGGCGAGCGGTACGTAAGAATAAAGTGAGGTGATAGCTCTCTTCTCAAGGCGTTTAGGGAAGCAACGAGCCCGCCCTAAACCAGTCATGGCGAGACCTTGCTGAAGGGACCCTATGTGTGCTGGCTGAGAAAAAAAGAGCTCTCTAAAAGAGAGCTGTTATCTGATATAGGTTCAAGTGCAAAATAGAGTGCACACAAACAAAAAAAGGACAATAAAAATGGGAAAGCATAAGGTATTCATTAGCT
>NZ_JBLVYK010000203.1:0-294 GCF_048284255.1 Enterobacter cloacae complex sp.6700776
GTATCGATCTCACGGCGATGATGGCGCAGGGCATTACGATGGGCGATGAGTTCCATCAACGCAATATTGCTTCCTCTGCACTGTTAATGCGTGCGCTGGCCCCACAAATTGCTCGCCTCGATCATGATAAACAGCACATCGCCGAAGTGATGGATTTCCTCAGCGTGACCGATCAGTTCTTCCTCAACCTCGCGATGGCTTACTGCAAGGCGGCGATGGATGCTGGCGCGATGATCCGCGCAGGCAGCATCGTCACGGCAATGACCCGCAACGGCAATATGTTCGGGATTCGGG
>NZ_JBLVYK010000204.1:0-294 GCF_048284255.1 Enterobacter cloacae complex sp.6700776
TAGTAATAGAAGAGTAAAAAAGAGGGTTATCTTGCGCTCTTAAATTCCAACTTTAGTCCTAGTGAATGAACTATCTTCAAGATAGTGGTAAATGCAGGGTTACCTTCACCAGATAGTGCCTTATATAGCCCTTCTCGGCTCATTCCTACTTCCTTTGCTAATTGGGTCATATTTCTCGCTCTCGCAATATCGCCTAATGCCGCAAGAATGAGTGCCGTATCGCCTTCTTCTAATATTTCATTAAGATACAGCTGAATTTCTTCTTCGTTCGTTAAGTGCTCAGCAATGTCATAC
>NZ_JBLVYK010000205.1:0-294 GCF_048284255.1 Enterobacter cloacae complex sp.6700776
GGATAACAGCAGGAACTCACTTTGTGCCTCAACCCATTCAGGAATGGTGATATCGATAAGCGGAGTGCCTTTCTTCACATGATCGCCAATCGTCAGGGGATACACTTTTTCGACGAAACCGTCAGAGCGCGCCTGCACAATGACAAACTGATACTCGTTGTAACTGACATTAGCCGGGATTGTCTGAGAATAATTCAGCATTCCTCGCGTGACTTTTTGCGTTTTTAATCCCAGATTCTGAACCTGCGTTGGATCGATACGGATCCCGTCACTGCTTTTATCGCCGCTTTCATC
>NZ_JBLVYK010000206.1:0-294 GCF_048284255.1 Enterobacter cloacae complex sp.6700776
CGCTTGGATTTGAACTTGATTTCCAGCAACGTAAGCGTTGTCTGTTGATTCGTAATGGCGTAAGACGAGATACCAGTATGCAGTCCAACCGATGCCTATCGCGATAAAAATAACGGTTAGGAACATTAGTGCATTTCTGCGCTGTCTTTTTTTGTTCAATGGCGGCGTTTGCGTTTCAGGCAGATCCTCGCGTGCGCTCATACTGGTGGTTCCCCATATTCAATGGATAAAAATAACGACTGTTTCCAGCAGTTAGTGTTAACTACTGGAAACTAAGACGACAAATGATTTCGT
>NZ_JBLVYK010000207.1:0-294 GCF_048284255.1 Enterobacter cloacae complex sp.6700776
GGCGTAACGCGGTGATATTTGTGGGCGCAGGGCTTCGGTGATATAGTCTGCGCCACCCGATCGTTGCATTTTGTTGTTAAAGATTACGGTGGCCGTGACAAAACACGGCTTTTTTGCGTAAAGCTTTTGGTTGTTCTCTGCGATTGGCTGCAGCCCCGGCACCGGATAAAAATGCGTATCCAGCGCGGCCCGGTGGCCTCTGTTTGGTGGCTAGTTAATCCTTATTATGGACTTAAAACGCGTGATGTTGTCTGCTAATCAAACTGTCAGCGAAATATCGCCCACCCATGGCTG
>NZ_JBLVYK010000208.1:0-294 GCF_048284255.1 Enterobacter cloacae complex sp.6700776
CATCAGCGGTTTATAGGGGGGAATATGATATATCAGAACTTTCAGAGAAGTCACAATCCTAAATTATTAGCTAAATACCCAGAATCCACGTTAGTGTTAGAAGATATTGAGGGAAATGATTGGTATGAGGTGCAAGCTAATTTCAATGGGGATACATTAAAAATCGTTTTTAATCCGGATGGCTTAATTATCTCTTACAGCCATGATGCTAGCGCACTCTTTCCCTTAGGTGGGTCTGTTGCTGAAATGAGTCCACATGAATTACCGAAAAACTTTTTTGATGAAAAGCTGTCT
>NZ_JBLVYK010000209.1:0-294 GCF_048284255.1 Enterobacter cloacae complex sp.6700776
TCTCCTGGCCTTCTTTCATCCGCGAGACATACTCTTCCAGCGACACGGTCTGCGCGGAGGAGTCGGTATGGGTGGTTGCGAAACGCAGCAGTTTGGCGATCGCTTCCTGGTTGCTCGGATCTTCCGCCGGGCCCTCTTTCAGCACCAGGCCGAACTGTTTCCAGAAGGTTTGGTATTTTTCAGCGTCGTCTTTCGCCAGCTTATCCAGCATCTGTAGCGTGCGTTTGGTCAGCGCGGTGCGCAGGTTGCGGGTCACGCTACTGTCCTGCAGGATTTCACGGGAGACATTCAGCG
>NZ_JBLVYK010000020.1:0-74705 GCF_048284255.1 Enterobacter cloacae complex sp.6700776
CGGACCGAGGCATCGCTGAAAGCCCTCAGTTATTCTGAGGCAACGTTATCGCTTTTGCTTTCAAATTACTGGGGATCCCTCAGCCCACAGGGAGAGGGAACTGTCCCGAGCTCGCCCAGCAGGGAGAGGGAATAAGGATTACGGTTGCAGTGCGCTTCCGACGCGTTTGTCCTTCAGGAACACCACCATCAGACCTACCCACAGCACACCGTTTGCGAGATTGAACAGGCTGAAGAGCCCGTTTCCGCCAAACGCATAAGCATGCTTGCTCACCTCAATACCGACGGTGAAAATCAGCATTTGCAGCATCCCCATCGCGGCAGACACCGTGCCTTTACTCATTTCACTGGCGAACAGCGTCAGGCGCACCAGGCCAGCATTCGCCACGCCGATACCAAACGCGTAAACACTCAGCCCCGCCGTCATCCACAGGTACGCATGAGACGAGGCTACGGTCGCCACCGCCGCGATAATCAGCCCTGCCGCTATGGGCCAGCCGCCCAAAATAATCAGCGAACGCACGGTACGGCGTGACGTCAGACGCGCCAGCACCAGGTTACCGATAATCAGCGCGCCAAAAATCGGCACCTGTAACAGGCCATACTCATAGCTGCTAAGCTGTTCGCCGCTGATGATAATGACCGGCGACTGGGCAATCCACGCCAGCAGTGGCAGGCTGACAAACCCCGTCGCCAGCGCGCCCGCGACAAAACGACCGTTTTTCAGCACCGCCTTATAATCCCGCCCCAGCTCTTTAAGCGAGAGCTTTTCGCCCAGGCGGGTGGCGGTTTCCGGCATCGCACGGTGCAGGCCAAAGAAAGAGATAGCCGCAAGCGCGGCAAAGAGGACGAACATCCCCTCCCACGGCGCGACGTGAACCCATGCGGCTCCCACCAGCGGCCCAAGAAGCGGTGCAATCAGCGCCACGTTTGCCATCAGCGCGGTAATTTTGATACACACCGCCTCCTCAAACGACTCCTGAATAGCGGCATAGCCCACGGCGCCAATAAAGCACAGGCTCACGCCCTGAAGGAAACGCAGCAGCGTGAACTGCTCAATACTCTGCGCCAGCAGCGTGGCGAGACAGGTGACGATAAACCACACTACGCCCGTCAGCATCACCGGACGGCGGCCAATACGATCCGACAGCGGCCCTAACAGCCACTGTAAAAACATGCCGCCCGCCAGATAGGCGGTCATGGATGTCGGCACCCACTCAATACCTGCGTTGTACTGCTCAACCACAGCCAGCATGCCGGGCTGGATCATGTCGTTGCCGATGTAGGTAGAGAATTCGTAAAGCACCAGACACAGAGGAAAAAGTAACGCCTGACGACCCAGACGATTACCGGAAGAAGAACGGTTTATCATGCAATCTCTTTAGTATGAAAAAATCGCGATGAGTGTAATGAATTGCCGCTGTCTGAGATAGCAAATTAACGTGAAAAAACAGAAATAACGCACTTATCGTTGTTGTTTAAGGTTTCCTTAAGTTGCCCTCCCTATGATAGTGCTATTTCACGTTATTGACCGAAACTATGACACACGCCGTCAGCCCTTCAGAATTATCTAAGTTACCGACAAATAAGACAAAACGTCTTTACCGTTTGCCTGCCCGCTTTTATGGTTATCAACTTTTCGTGCTTATTGCCCTTGCGGTGCTTTTTACCTGGCTTTCGCGCGATGAATCGCTTGACCGATGGATAACCGGTTTCTGGTATGACGCAGCGGCGCATCATTTTCCGCTACAGCAAAACCCGTTGCTGGATCTGCTGAACCATCGGCTGGCGAAATATGTGACCATTGTTATCGCTGCCGCATCGCTGATTTACGGCGCTTACAAACGCAATGCCCGACTGGTAACGGCCGCGATTCTGATGGGGCTGGGTGCGCTGGTAGTAGGGGTGCTGAAAAGCATAAGCCACCACAGCTGTCCGTGGGATCTGGTGGAATATGGTGGCAGGTCCGTTTCGTATCCCCTGTTCAGCGCCGTTCCGGCAGACAGCGGACCGGGACGCTGCTTTCCCGGCGGCCACGCCTCCAGCGGGTTTATGGTGATGGGGCTGTTTTTTGCCTTCTGGCGTGAACGTCCGCGCCTGGCATGGTCCTTTGTCGCGTCAGGCGTTGTTATGGGGCTGGTGATGGGCTTCGGGCAGGTCATGCGCGGCGCGCATTTTTTCTCTCACAACCTGTGGGCCGGGTGGTGGGTCTGGTTTTCCCAGGTGCTGGTTTACGGGCTGGTTTCCGCCCGGTTTGCTAAAGAGTAACGAGATTATGTTAGAAAATCTGAACTACGAACTGTTTTACCTGCTCAACGCCACGCCGTCGTCACCGGAATGGATGATCGATCTCGCCACCTTCATTGCGAAAGATCTGATTAGCATTGTACCGGCGCTGGCGGTGATCCTCTGGTTATGGGGACCTCGTACACAGGTCACCGCCCAGCGCCATCTGGTGATCAAAATGGCAATGGCAATTGGCGTGAGCGTGCTGGCAAGCTACGTGCTGGGTCACGCCTTCCCGCACGATCGTCCTTTTGTCGATCGCGTCGGCTACAACTTCCTGCACCATGCGCCGGATGACTCGTTCCCGAGCGATCACGGCACGGTGATCTTCACCTTTGCGCTGGCCTTCCTGTTCTGGCATCGCCTGTGGTCCGGCGTAGTGCTGATGGGCGTGGCAGTCGCCATCGCCTGGTCCCGCGTCTACCTGGGGGTGCACTGGCCGCTGGATATGGTCGGCGGTTTCCTGGTGGGGCTGATGGGCTGCGTCAGCGCAGCCATCCTGTGGAGCCTTTTTGGCCCGGCGCTTTATCGTGGATTATCACAGGCCTATCGCGTTCTGTTTGCCCTTCCGATCCGCAAAGGCTGGATACGTGACTAACCCCGGTCCGTCAGGTTACACTTGAGCCCCCGCCCTGCGGGGGCTCACTTTTTTAGCCCGAGGATCTATGGAAACACGTCGCGATGACCGCATTGCTCAGCTGCTTCAGGCGCTGAAGCGCAGCGATAAGCTGCATCTTAAGGAAGCCGCTTCCCTGCTTGGCGTGTCTGAAATGACCATTCGTCGCGATCTGAACAGCGACAGCGCCCCCGTTGTGCTGCTTGGCGGGTATATTGTTCTGGAGCCGCGTAGCGCCAGCCATTATCTGTTAAGCGATCAAAAAACACGCCTGGTGGAAGAGAAGCGCAAAGCCGCGCGGCTCGCCGCCTCGCTGGTGCAGCCGCATCAAACGCTGTTTTTTGACTGCGGTACGACAACCCCGTGGATCATCGAGGCCATCGACAGCACCGTTCCCTTTACCGCCGTCTGTTATTCGCTAAATACCTTCCTGGCTTTGCAGGAGAAACCAGCATGCCGGGTGATTTTGTGTGGCGGCGAGTTTCATGCCAGCAACGCCATCTTCAAGCCGCTGAATATTCAGGACACGCTGAGCAATGTATGCCCTGATATCGCCTTTTACTCTGCGGCGGGCGTGAATGTGAAACAGGGGGCAACCTGTTTTAATCTTGAAGAGTTACCGGTGAAACAGTGGGCGCTCAACGCCGCGCAGCAGCATGTGCTGGTGGTTGATCACAGTAAATTTGGCAAGGTCCGTCCGGCAAGGATGGGAGAACTGTCGCGCTTTGACGCCATCGTCAGTGATTGCCGCCCGGATGACGAGCTGGTGGCATACGCGAAAGCGCAGCAGGTGAAGTTGATGTATTGAGGTTATGCCGGGTGGCGCTGCGCTTACCCGGCCTACGTTCGAGCCGTTGTAGGCCGGGTAAGGCGAAGCCGCCACCCGGCAAAAACTTAGCTGAACCAGCTGCCAAACCAGCCGTGGAATTTCATTAACACAAAGTCCCACATCCGGCTGAAGAAGCCGCCCTCTTCCACCGCTTCCATTACCACCAGCGGACGCTGCTCAATAGATTTGCCGTTAAGCTGGAAATCTATCGTCCCGACCACCTGACCTTTTTTCAACGGTGCGGTGAGCTGTGGCTCGGTCAGGGTATAGCTGGCTTTCAGGTTTTTCAGCTGACCGCGTGGAATGGTGACGGAACCCGCTTCACCCGCTCCCAGGTTCACTTCACTTTTATCACCAAACCAGACACGCTGGCTGACGAAGGTGGCGTCCGGCTTAATCGGCGTGACGGTTTCAAAGAAGCGGAAACCCCAGGTCAGCAGTTTTTCGGATTCGTTAAAACGAATTCGGTCGGTTTTCGTTCCCAGCACCACTGAGATCAGGCGCATATCGCCCTGCGTCGCAGAAGCCACCAGGTTGTATCCGGCCCCGGCAGTTGTACCGGTTTTCATGCCGTCCACGTTAACGTTACTACTCCACAGTAGACGGTTACGGTTAGGCTGGCGGATATTGTTGAAGGTAAATTCTTTCTCTTTATGGATAGCGTACTCATCCGGCACGTCATGGATCAGCGCTTTGCCCAGCAGCGCCATATCGCGCGCGGTACTGAACTGACCCGGCGCATCCAGGCCGTGAACAGTTTTAAAAGTGGTATTGGTCAGACCCAGTTTTTTCGCGTAGCCATTCATCAGCCCAATAAATGAGTCCTGACTGCCCGCGACGTAATCGGCCAGCGCAATACAGGCATCATTTCCCGACTGAATAATGACCCCTTTATTCAGATCGGACACGGAGACCTGGTCGCCAGGCTTCAGGAACATCACGGACGAGCCGCGCAGCGCCGGGTTACCGGTCGCCCAGGCATCTTTCCCGACGGTGACCATGTCATTAAGCTTGATCTTGCCCGCTTTCAACGCCTGGCCGACCACATAGCTGGTCATAATTTTCGTCAGGCTCGCCGGGTCGAGTTTTTCGTCGGCGTTACCTTCCGCCAGCACTTTCCCGCTGGCGTAATCCATCAGGATCCAGGCGCGCGCATCAACAGGCGGCGCTTCGGGCGCTGTCTGTTCCGCCGCATGGAGCGTTGGGGCAAAAAGGAAAAGCAGCGCCGAGCCTGCCGCCAGGCTGCGCAGAGAGGAAGTTTTTTGCGTCATAAATGCCACCCGAGTGTCCATTCTAAAAATCACGTCACAATCACCGTGTCGCAAGAAGCGATGAGTAATAGCGCACTACAGCCCTCAAAGAAACCTGTTCCAAGTAAAGTTTTTAAAGTTTATGCAATAACATTCAGATACGCTTTGATTGCGGTGTTTTTTTTAGCATCTGTTGCGTAATTGTTAGGTTTATCTCACCATGGCGAAAAGCTGACTCGGATTCACATCTCATCGGGAGTAAATATGATTACGCTGTGGGGCAGGAACAATTCGACCAACGTGAAAAAAGTGCTCTGGACGCTGGAAGAGCTGGATTTACCGTTTAAGCAGGTTATGGCGGGCCTGGAGTTTGGCGTGAATAAAGACGCGGACTACCTGGCGATGAACCCAAACGGACTGGTGCCGCTACTGCGCGATGACGAGACAGACGCCACGCTGTGGGAGTCTAACACCATCGTGCGATACCTCGCCGCGCAGTACGGCCAGGGTCGGCTGTGGGTAGAAAATCCAGCCCAGCGCGCGCAGGGCGAAAAATGGATGGACTGGGCAAACCAGACGCTTTCCCCAACGCACCGCGTGATCCTGATGGGGCTTATCCGTACGCCGGAAGCCGATCGTGATTATCCCGCCATTCATGCCGCCCAGGACGCGTGCGAGTCGCTGTTTGCGATGATGGACGACGAACTGGCGAAGCATACCTGGTTCTCCGGCGACACGTTCGGCGTGGGCGATATCGCCGTCGCCCCTTTCGTCTGGAACCTCACTAACATGGGTCTCAGCTGGACCCCGCGCCCTCACCTTGAGCGCTGGATCCAGCAGCTCAGCGAGCGCCCGGCGTATCGCAACGTGGTGATGATCCCGGTGACCTGATTACGACCCGGACGGGCTGACTTTCCAAAGCTGCCCGTCCGTCTCGTCGGTCAGCACGTACAGATAACCATCCGGCCCGACGCGCACATCGCGAATTCGCTGATCTTTATCCCCAAGAATGCGCCCGTCCTCCGTCACGGTATTGCCCTTCACGCTCAGCACGATGACGTCTTTCTCCTTCAGCGCGCCGATAAACAGCTTGTTTTTCCACTGCGGGAAGACGTCGCTGTTGTAGAACGCCATGCCGCTGACGGCGGGCGACACTTTCCAGACAAACAGCGGTTTTTCAGTGCCCTCAACGTGCTCGCCTTTCGCTTCCGGGATTTTCAGGCCGCTGTAGTTGATCCCGTGCGTCGCCATCGGCCAGCCGTAGTTTTTGCCTTTTTCAGGAATGTTGATCTCATCCCCGCCGCGAGGGCCGTGTTCATTAAGCCACAGCGCGTCGCTCCACGGGTTCATCGCCATCCCCTGCGGGTTGCGAATGCCGTAAGACCAGATTTCAGGCCGTGCACCGGCGGTGTTCACAAACGGGTTATCCGGCGGCACTTTCCCGTCCTCCGTCAGGCGCACCACCTTGCCCTGAAGCTTATCCAGATCCTGCGCCGTCGGGCGCTGGTTGTTTTCACCTAAGCCAATAAAGAGATGGCCTTTGCCGTCGAACACCAGCCGTCCACCAAAGTGGTTGCCAGTAGAGAGCTTCGGCATCTGTCGGAACACCACCTGGAAGCCCTCAATGCGCGAGAGGTCATCGCTCAACCGCCCGTAGCCCACCGCGGTGCCCGCTTTTCCATCATCACCCGCCTCGGCGAAGCTGAGCCAGATCCGCCGTGATTGTTCAAAATCCGGGGCCAGCACCACGTCCAGCAATCCGCCCTGGCCGCTCGCCCAGACCTTCGGCACGCCGATAATCGGATCGGAGAGCCCTTTCCCTGCCTGCCAGTGCTTAAGCTGCCCGTCTTTTAGCGTGATCAGCAGCCCCTTATTATCAGGCAGAAACGCCAGCGACCAGGGGTGATCCAGTTTTGTCTGTAGCACGTCGACCTTAACCGTCTCGGGCGCCGCAAGCAGCGAAAGCGGGAATAACAGTACAGGGAGGAAAAGCAGCGAGGATCGAGGCATAACGCACTCCTTTATCGGCATATGGCTTAAAGATTAGCCACTGTTCCCGGGTGCGTTAACACTTTTACAAAAGCTTAATCAAAAGGGGGAGTTGCCTCCCCCGGGTTCAGTGTCGGGCAAGCGTTTCCGGCTTGTTCAGACACATGATGCAAAGCGCGAGCGTGGTCAGGCAGTTTTCAAGCTTCTCCGCGTTAACGGCAATAAAATTCGGGCAGTCGTGACGTCCGTTCATCAAACAGACCCCGGCGATGGAAAGCACCTCGGCGGCGCGGCGCAGCGCCACTAATTCGTTTTCAGCGCAGTGCGCTTTCAGGATGGGTGCTTTTTCACGCATGAAATTGCAAAGTTCAAAGAAATTTTCACGCAGATTTTCGCTTTCGCTGACTGACATATACCCTTTCGCCTTGCGGAGTTGCAGATATGCAGCCAGGTCGATTCGGGCGTTGATCAGCTTGTTAAGCAGATCGCGTTTCAGTCTGTCAACGGACATGCTATTTCCTCCTCTGTCAGCCATGTTACCCTATTAATAATAAGGTCATTTTTTGTACAATGTGATGCCTGAGATCAATAAACGATAACTGATTAACATTCTTTACAATGTTACAACGATTGCCCGCCTCAACTGCGCCATCAAGAGTGTATAAATCCCCCGCGATACGCTGTAAAATCCCGCCCTGATAACTCCATAATTGATGAATTTTTAACCTATGAGCAATGTTACGCACCCGCCGAAAATCGGCTTTGTCTCCCTGGGCTGCCCGAAGAACCTGGTGGATTCCGAACGCATCCTGACTGAACTTCGCACTGAAGGCTATGACGTGGTGCCAAGCTACGACAACGCCGACATGGTGATCGTCAACACCTGTGGGTTCATCGACAGCGCGGTCCAGGAGTCACTGGAAGCCATTGGTGAAGCCCTGACGGAAAATGGCAAAGTGATTGTCACAGGCTGTCTGGGCGCGAAGGTGGATCAGATCCGCGAAGTGCACCCGAAGGTACTGGAGATCACCGGCCCGCACAGCTACGAGCAGGTGCTGGAACATGTTCATCACTACGTACCAAAGCCAAAGCACAACCCGTTCCTGAGCCTGGTGCCGGAACAGGGCGTGAAGCTGACGCCGCGCCACTATGCTTACCTGAAAATTTCCGAAGGCTGCAACCATCGCTGCACCTTCTGCATCATCCCGTCGATGCGTGGCGATTTGGTGAGCCGTCCGATTGGCGAGGTGCTGGCAGAAGCCAAACGCCTGGCCGACGCGGGCGTGAAGGAGTTACTGGTCATCTCCCAGGACACCTCCGCCTACGGCGTGGACGTCAAACACCGCTCCGGCTTCCATAACGGCGAGCCGGTAAAAACCAGCATGGTTGGCCTGTGCGAGCAGCTTGCTAAGCTCGGGATCTGGACGCGTCTGCACTACGTCTACCCTTACCCGCACGTTGACGACGTGATTCCGCTGATGGCGGAAGGCAAAATCCTGCCGTATCTGGATATCCCGTTACAGCACGCCAGCCCGCGCATTCTGAAGCTGATGAAGCGTCCTGGATCCGTTGACCGCCAGCTGGCGCGCATCAAGCAGTGGCGCGAGATCTGCCCTGAACTGACCCTGCGCTCCACCTTCATCGTTGGCTTCCCGGGTGAAACCGAAGAAGATTTCCAGATGCTGCTCGACTTCCTGAAAGAAGCGCGTCTGGATCGCGTGGGCTGCTTCAAGTACAGCCCGGTTGAAGGCGCAACGGCCAACGAGTTGGCGGACCAGGTACCGGAAGAGGTCAAAGAGGAACGCTGGAACCGCTTTATGCAGCTGCAACAGCAGATCTCTGCTGAACGCTTGCAGGAGAAAGTGGGCCGCGAAATTCTGGTCATTATCGACGAAGTGGACGAAGAAGGCGCGATTGGCCGCAGCATGGCGGATGCGCCTGAAATCGACGGCGCGGTGTACCTGAACGGGGAAACCAACGTCAAGCCGGGCGATATTATTCGCGTGAAGGTTGAAAACGCCGACGAGTATGATTTGTGGGGCAGCCGGGTTTAATCTTTAACCCCTCACCCCGGCCCTCTCCCCAAAGGGGCGAGGGGGAACAGACCGCACCGAGCAATCCCCTCTCCCCTCAGGGGAGAGGGTAAGGGTGAGGGGTAAGTTCCTGCAAAAACCTACCCCTTAATCCGCGGATCCAGCGCGTCGCGCAGCCCATCCCCCAGCAGGTTAAACGCCAGCACGGTCAGGAAAATCGCCAGGCTCGGGAAGATCGCCACGTGCGGGGCGATCACCATATCCGCCCGCGCCTCGTTCAGCATCGCGCCCCACTCCGGCGTCGGCGGCTGTGCGCCTAACCCCAGAAACGACAGGCTGGCCGCCGAGATAATCGACACGCCTATGCGCATGGTGAAATAGACCACGATAGACGAGACCGTTCCCGGCAGAATATGGCTGCACAGGATTGTAGCATCGCTGGCTCCCATGCTGCGGGCCGACTCGATAAAGGTCTGCTGCTTCAGCACCAGCGTGTTGCCACGTACCAGGCGCGCGAAAGCGGGAATCGTGAATACCGCCACGGCGATGATGACGTTCGCCATGCCGCTGCCCATCACCGCCACCACGGCAATCGCCAGCAGAATACCGGGAAAGGCAAACAGCACGTCGCAGATACGCATGATGATGCGGTCCCACCAGCCTTCATAGTACCCGGCCACCAGCCCCAGCACGGTGCCAATTGCTGCGCCCATCAGCACCGCAAAGACCCCGGCCGCCAGCGAGATCTGCGCCCCTACCAGCACGCGGCTGAAAATATCGCGCCCGAGCGAGTCCACGCCAAACCAGTGCATCATCGACGGTCCATCGTTCAGCCGGTCGTAATCGAAGTAATTTTCCGCATCAAACGGGGCTATCCAGGGGGCGATAATCGCCACCAGGATCAGCAGTAACACAAACAACCCGGCGACCATAGCGACGGGCTGACGACGGAATCGACGCCAGAACTCAACCCACGGGGTGCGAATATGGTCCGGCCTGATCCCCGGCATAGCGTTTAAAATGGCCTGGCGACGCCAGTTCAGTAATCGCATCTTACTTATACCTGATGGCCGGGTTAATGGCGGCGTACAGCACATCCACCACTAAGTTGATAAGAATAAACTCCAGCGAGAAAAGCAGAACTTCAGCCTGAATAACCGGATAGTCACGCATATCGACCGAGTCGACCAGCAGGCGCCCCAGCCCCGGCCAGTTAAAGACCTTCTCAACCACGATAGAGCCGCCCAGCAGGAAGCCGAACTGTAGCCCCATCATCGTGACCACCGGGATCATCGCATTACGAAAACCATGCTTCAGAATGACCCATTTCTCACTCACCCCTTTTGCCCGCGCGGTGCGAATGTAATCTTCGCTCAGCACGTCGACAAAGGAGGCGCGGGTGAAACGGGCCATCACTGCCGCAACGGCTGCGCCAAGCGTCATAGAGGGCAGAATGTAGTGCTTCCAGGTGTCGGCCCCGACGGTGGGCAACCAGCCCAGCTCGACGGAGAAAATCTGCATCAGCAGCATACCCAGCGCAAACGCCGGGAAAGAGATACCGGTGACCGCCAGCGCCATACCGAGCTTATCCGGCCAGCGGTTGCGCCAGACGGCGGCAACGATTCCCGCGCCCAGGCCAAACACAACCGCCCAGCTCATACTGGCAATCGTTAACCAGAAGGTGGGCATAAAGCGGCTGGCAATCTCCTCCGACACCGGACGACGCGACACCATCGAGATGCCGAAATCGCCCTGAAGGACATTGCCAATGTAGCGCAGAAATTGCCGATACAGCGGCTGGTCAAGACCGAGCTGTTTACGCACCAGTTCTATAACCGTGGCATCCGCTTCCGGTCCGGCAATCAAACGCGCCGGATCGCCGGGCAGCATGTGGACAAACAAAAACACCAGCACGGCCACAATCAGCAGCGTCGGGATAAGCCCCAGCAGGCGTTTACACACATAATTCAGCATGAGTTTTATTTTAGATCCGCGTCGTCAAAGCTAAAGCCCGTATCCGGTATGATGTAAAAACCGGTCAGCGCTTTATTGTGGGCTGAGACCAGTTTTTCCACCACCAGCGGCACCCACGGCGACTCTTTCCAGATAATGTCCTGCGCCTCTTTGTACAGGCGCGCTTTCTCTTCCGGTTTGGTGGTTTTCAGGGCATCGGCCAGATCCTTATCCACCTGCGGATTACTGTAGAACGCGGTATTGAACAGCGTTGGCGGCCAGTTCTGGGAAGCAAACAGCGGCGACAGGGACCAGTCCGCTTCACCGGTTGAAGCCGTCCAGCCGGTGTAGAACATCCGCACGCCGCTCTCTTTCTGTCCTTTGCCTTCCACTTCCGCCGCGCGCTGTCCGGCATCCATCGCCGTGACCCTGGCTTTAATGCCCACCTGTGCCAGCTGCTGCTGGGTAAATTGCAGCACCTTCTGCGCGGTACTGTGGTTATGCGACGACCACAGCGTGGTGCTAAAGCCGTTCGGATAGCCCGCCTCTTTCAGCAGTTCCCGCGCTTTCGCCGGATCGTACGGCCACGGCTGATAGCTCTGCGCGTACTCAATGGTTGGCGGCATCACGCCCGTCGCCGGGGTGGCGTAGCCGGCAAAGGCCACCTTCACCAGTGCCTGGCGGTTAATGGCGTAGTTGATGGCTTCGCGCACCTTCGGGTTATCAAACGGTTTTTGCGTGACGTTCATGCTGATGTAGCGCTGCATAATCGACGGGCTGGCCACCAGCTCCAGCTTGCTGTTTTTCGCCAGCAGCGCTGCCTGTTCGTAGGGGATCGGGAAGGCAAACTGCGCTTCGCCGGTTTGCAGCATCGCGGCGCGGGTATTGTTGTCCACGACCGGCCGCCAGGTGAGGGTATCCAGCTTCGGCAGCCCCGGCTGCCAGTATCCGGCGAATTTCTTCACCTTCACATAATCGGTCTGGTTCCAGGTAAGCAGTTCGTACGGTCCGGTCCCCACCGGGTGGAAGCCAATCTCTTTGCCGTATTTCTTCAACGCCGCAGGGGAAATCATCACCGTCGCGGGATGCGCCAGGATATTGATAAACGCCGAGAATGGCTCTTTGAGGGTGATCTTCACCGTCGCCGGATCAACCACCTCGGTTTGGGCGATATTTTTATACAGGTTGTAGCGCTTAAGACCGTTTTCCGGATTGCTGGCTCGGTCCAGGTTGACCTTAACCGCCTCGGCGTTGAAGTCGGTGCCGTCCTGGAACTTCACGCCGGTACGGAGCTTAACGGTATAGACCAGCCCGTCGTCCGACACGGTATAGCCTTCCGCCAGCACGTTTTTCAGCTTCATCTCGCGGTCCAGGCCGAATAGCCCCTGGTAGAAGGATTTTGCCACCGCCTGAGAAAGGGTGTCGTTAGCATCATACGGATCCAGCGTCGTGAAGTTAGACCCCACAGCCACCACCACGTCTTTCGCCGCGATCGCGGGGGCGGCGGCCAGCGCAGCCGTCACGCTCGCGGCAAGCAGCCATTGACGAGCAACAAAAGGAACCATTGTGTTCTCCTGCCTGTTGTAAGTTATAACCGCGAGAATGCATTGCCCTGACGCGGGGGTGCGACAAAATGACCGGGACCGACTTCACGCAGCGCCACGCGCTCCAGAGTTTCGCCCCGTTTACGAATATTGCTCGGCATTTCGTCCTGCAACAGCACGCGCTGGGCGTGACGATGCTCAGGATCGGCAACCGGTACGGCGGCCATCAGCTTGCGGGTGTACGGATGCTGCGGGTTTTCAAATACCGCCCGACGGGGGCCAATTTCAACAATTTGCCCCATGTACATCACCGCCACGCGATGGCTGATCCGCTCAACCACCGCCATATCGTGAGAGATAAACAGAAACGCAATGCCCAAATCCCGCTGTAAATCGAGCAGGAGATTGATGATTTGCGCGCGGATGGAGACATCCAGCGCTGACACGGACTCATCCGCAATCACCACTTTCGGATTCAGGGCCAATGCCCGGGCTATGCAGATACGCTGTCGCTGACCGCCAGAAAATTCGTGCGGATAACGCCAGGCATGCTCCGGTTTCAGGCCCACGCGCTCCAGCAGCCACGCGACGCGGCGCTGCGCGGCTTCACCGTCGAGCAGGTTGTGCACCCGCAGCGGCTCCATAATCGAGTACCCCACCGTATGGCGCGGATCGAGCGACGCATAAGGATCCTGAAAAATAAACTGAATATCCCGGCGTACCGCCTGCAATTTACCATTGGGGAGTGTATCGATGCGCTCACCGTTGAAGGTGATGCTCCCCTCCTGCGACTCAACCAGCCTGAGCAGCGCCCGCCCGGTGGTGGATTTACCGCAGCCGGACTCCCCCACCAGCGCCAGCGTTTCGCCCGGCCAGAGATCAAAACTGACGTATTCAACCGCATGCACTTCGCGCTTCACGCGGTTAAGGATCCCGCTGCGCAGCGGGAAACGGGTCACCAGGTCACGCACTTCAAGGATCGGCCTGCCGGAAACCACCGTGTTCTGCTCGGTTTCGTCTTCCTGCTGGCCCTGTTCGGTCTGAGAGAACAGCGGAAAACGGCGCGGAAAATCACTGCCATTCATGGCGCCCAGACGCGGGACCGCCGCCAGCAGCGCTTTAGTATAAGGATGCACCGGCGTATGAAAGACCTGCTCCACCGTGCCGGTTTCCACAGCATTGCCCTGATGCATAACCAGCACCCGATCGGCAATATCCGCCACCACCCCCATATCGTGGGTGATGAATATCACCCCCATCTCCATCTCCTGCTGCAACACCTTAATCAGTTGCAGGATCTGGGCCTGAATGGTGACATCCAGCGCCGTGGTGGGTTCGTCCGCAATGAGCACCGCCGGACGGCACGACAGCGCCATCGCAATCATCACCCGCTGGCGCATGCCACCGGAAAGCTGATGCGGATAGCGGGACAAAATCGCGTGCGCCTCAGGGATACGTACCAGCTCCAGCATCCGTTTAGCTTCGTTGAGCGCCTCATCACCGCTCAATCCCTGATGCAGGCGGATAGATTCGGCAATCTGCTCGCCCACAGGGAAGACCGGGTTCAGGGAGGTCATCGGCTCCTGAAAAATCATCGCAATATCCGCCCCGCGCACCCCCTGCATCCGGGACGCGCTCAGCTCGTTGAGATCGATAACCTGACGGTTGCGACGGCGCAACAGCATCCGCTCGCTGGTGACCTGCCCGCCCGTCTGCTCAAGCAGACGCATCAGCGCCAGCGCGGTAACCGATTTACCGGATCCGGACTCGCCGACAATCGCCAGCGTCTCGCCGCGCCTGAGCGAAAACGATAAATTCTGTACTGCAGGGATGAACTGCCGCTCTTCCTGAAAGGCAATATTCAGTTGGTGGACAGCCAGCACTTCGCAGTTGTCCAGCTCTTCACTGTGCGGCACGCAATGCCCCCTTATTCACGATAAATGCCTGTGCTGGGCGCATCGCCGGCATACCCCCACGCCCGGTACATCCCTTCACTGTTGAACGGCAGCGCCACGTTGCCCTCCCGATCCACCGCGATTAAGCCACCTTCTCCGCCCAGGGCTGGCAGTTTCTCCATTACTACCCGCTCGCAGGCCTCACTCAGGCTTAATCCGCCGTAATCCATTAGCGCGGTAATGTCGTAGGCCGCCAGCGCGCGGATAAACACTTCGCCGGTTCCGGTGCATGACACCGCCGCCGTGGCGTTATTAGCGTAACACCCTGCCCCCGGCAGCGGACTGTCGCCGACGCGTCCGGGAAGCTTGTTGGTCATACCGCCTGTCGACGTCGCGGCGGCGAGGTTACCGGCTTTATCCAGCGCCACCGCGCCTACCGTGCCCATTTTTCTGCGTTCATCGAGCGGCGCGGCATGGTCCAGCTGCGTCATCCCCGCTGTACGGGCCTCCAGCAACTGCCGGTAACGCTCCTCGGTGGAAAAAAGATCGGGCGAGACCGTATCCATCCCGTGCTCGACGGCAAATTTCTCCGCCCCCGCACCGGTCAGCAGCACATGCGGGCTTTGATCCATCACCAGACGCGCGGCCAGCACGGGATTGCGCAGTCGGCTGACGCCTGCCACCGCCCCCGCTTTCAGGGTGATACCGTCCATCACGCAGGCATCCAGTTCATGCGTTTCATCGCGCGTAAAGACCGAGCCAATACCGGCATTAAACAGCGGACACTCCTCCAGCAGGCGCACCGCTTCGGTCACCACGTCCAGCGCGCTTTCGCCCGCTTCCAGCATGCGCTGGCCTGTTTCCACAATGGCGTTCAGCGCATCAATATAACGCTTCTCCTGCTCGGGACTGAGCTGTGCACGGGTGATTGCCCCGGCACCGCCATGAATTGCGATAACCGCTTTACTCATTTCGCATCACCCATCAGCCTGGCTGGCTGCTTTTTCTATAAATATCATTATCGTCGACGAATCTTCAGATGATTTTTGAATATAGAAAGACGCAACTGTGATGTAAAGCTTACACCCATCGGGTCATACAGTTAGCCGCACTTTTCTGCCATAATGAGCGCTTTCGTTGTTACTCCGCAGGAGCCCACCATGGATTTTACCGCCGGACTGATGCCGCTTGAGACGGCACTCTCGCAGATGCTTGATCGTATTACTCCCCTGCACGACGTTGAGACGCTGCCGCTTGTGCGCTGTTTTGGCCGTATTGCCGCGCGCGATATCGTCTCGCCGCTGAACGTGCCGGGGTTCGATAACGCGGCGATGGACGGCTATGCCGTACGTCTGGCGGATTTGCAAACGGGTCAGCCGCTGCCGGTGGCAGGTAAAGCCTTTGCCGGGCAGCCGTTCAACGGTGAGTGGCCAGCGGGCACCTGCGTGCGCATTATGACCGGCGCGCCGGTGCCAAAGGGCTGTGAAGCCGTGGTGATGCAGGAAGAGACCGAACTAACGGACGACGGCGTGCGTTTTACCGCCAGCGTCAAAGCGGGACAGAATATCCGCCACATCGGGGAAGACATTACCCTCGGCGCAACGGTCTTTGCCGCCGGGCAAAAACTGACGGTCGCCGAACTGCCGGTGCTGGCATCGCTTGGCATCGCGGAGATTGACGTTGTCCGCAAGGTACGCGTGGCGGTGTTCTCAACGGGAGACGAGCTACAGCTTCCGGGTCAGCCGCTGAACGAGGGGCAGATTTACGACACCAACCGTCTGGGGGTGCACCTGATGCTTGAGCAACTGGGCTGCGAGGTGATTAACCTCGGCATCATTCCTGACGATCCGGAGAAACTGCGCGCGGCGTTTATCGACGCGGACGCCTCTGCCGACGTGGTGATCAGCTCCGGCGGCGTTTCGGTTGGCGAAGCGGATTACACCAAAACCCTGCTTGAAGAGCTGGGTGAAATCGCCTTCTGGAAGCTGGCGATTAAACCGGGCAAACCGTTCGCGTTTGGCAAACTTCCGCACAGCTGGTTCTGTGGCCTGCCGGGTAACCCGGTCTCTGCCGCGCTGACCTTCTACCAGCTGGTGATCCCGCTGCTGGCGAAGCTTTCAGGCAACAATGCCAGCCCGCTGCCGGAGCGTGTGCGCGTGCGGGCGGCAACGCGCCTCAAAAAATCACCGGGCCGTCTCGATTTCCAGCGCGGCATTCTGGCGCGCAACGCCGACGGCGAGCTGGAGGTGAGCACCACCGGGCATCAGGGTTCGCACATCTTTAGCTCCTTCAGTCAGGGTAACTGCTTTATCGTGCTGGAGCGCGATCGCGGCCACGTTGAGGCGGGCGAATGGGTTGAAGTGGAACGCTTTAACCACCTGTTCGGAGGCTGACATGATGGTGGAACTGAGCGACCCGGAGATGATGCGCTATAACCGCCAGATCGTGCTGCGCGGGTTTGATTTCGAGGGTCAGGAAGCGCTCAAGGCGGCCAGCGTGCTGGTTGTCGGCCTTGGCGGGCTGGGCTGCGCGGCAGCGCAATATCTGGCTGCGGCGGGCGTCGGCAGCATGACGCTGCTGGACTTCGATACCGTGTCGGTGTCCAACCTGCAACGCCAGACGCTGCACAGCGACGCGACGGTTGGTCAGCCGAAAGTGGAATCTGCGCGCACGGCGCTGGCGCGAATTAACCCCAACGTTCAGTTCACCCTGATTGACGCGATGCTGGATGACGACGCACTGTTTGCGCAGATTGCACGGCATGACCTGGTGCTGGACTGCACCGATAACGTCGCCATTCGCAACCAGCTCAATGCGGGCTGCTTTGCCCATAAAACGCCGCTAATTTCCGGCGCGGCCATCCGCATGGAGGGGCAAATCAGCGTTTTCACCTACGCTGAGGGAGAGCCCTGCTACCGCTGCCTGAGCCGTCTGTTTGGCGAGAATGCGCTGACCTGCGTCGAGGCGGGCGTGATGGCGCCGCTGGTTGGGGTTATCGGTTCCTTGCAGGCCATGGAGGCGATCAAGGTGCTGGCGCATTACGGCACGCCCGCAGCGGGCAAAATCGTGATATATGACGCGATGACCTGCCAGTTCCGCGAAATGAAGCTGATGCGTAATCCGGGGTGTGAGGTGTGCGGAGGTTAAACCCTGCTGCGGCCTGATGCCCTCACCCCGGCCCTCTCCCACAGGGAGAGGGAGAAAATCGTAGGCCGGGTAAGCGTCAGCGCCACCCGGCAACAGCATCAAATAGACGTCCGCCCAAACGCCCCCTGCCAGTCCTGCTCAAACTTCACAATTGCCGCATCTACTGCCGGAGAAGTAATAAACTGCTGCGCCACGTCCAGCGGCAGCGTGATGGACTCGCACCCTGCCAGCAGGCAGTCCAGCGCCTGGCGCGGCGTTTTAAAGCTCGCGGCGAGCACCTTTGACTGCGGTGCGTGCAGCGTCAGCAATTGTTGCAGTTCAATCACGGTCTGGATCCCGTCCCCGCCCTGCGCGTCCACGCGGTTCACGTAAGGGGCCACATACTCAGCACCCGCCAGCGCGGAGAGCATCCCCTGCGCTGCGCCGTATACCGCGGTACCCAGGGTCGGGATCCCTTCTGCTTTCAGCATTTTGATCGCCGCCAGCCCTTCAGCGGTCACGGGCACTTTCACCACCAGGTCATTGATTATCGCGCGCAGCTTACGTGCGTCTTCCACCATCCCCTCGGCGGTCTTCGCCATCACCTGGGCGAACAGCCGGCCCCTGCCGCCCAGCGCGTCGTGCAGCGCGGGCAGCAGTTCTTCCAAAGGCGTTTTACCCGCCGCCACAATGCTTGGGTTAGTGGTCACGCCCGCCAGCGGGAAGATACGCGCCAGCTTTTTGACTGCCGCAACGTCAGATGTGTCGAGATAAAGTTCCATGATGTCACCCTCAAAATTAGCCTGCATTTACCCTATCACGAGAAAACCTGCTCATGAATTGACCCATATCAAGATAACTTTCATTAGAAAGTAATTTAATCTTCATATGTAATCAGAGGGCAAAAAAATGATCTTCAACATACAGCGTTACTCCACCCACGACGGCCCCGGTATTCGAACCGTGGTGTTCCTGAAAGGCTGCTCGCTGGGCTGTCGCTGGTGCCAGAACCCGGAAAGCCGCTCCCGCACGCGGGACGTCCTGTTTGACGCCCGTCTGTGTCTGGACGGCTGTGACCTGTGTCAGCAGGCCGCGCCAGGGTGTGTTGAACGCGCGCTGAACGGGTTGACCATCCATCGTGAAAAATTAAGCGAAGAGACGCTCACTGCCCTCACCGACTGCTGCCCGACGCAGGCGCTTACCGTCTGCGGTGAAGAGAAGCAGGTGGAGGAGATTATGGCCACCGTGCTACGCGACAAGCCCTTCTACGACCGCAGCGGCGGCGGGATCACCCTTTCCGGCGGCGAGCCGTTTATGAATCCTGACCTGGCGCACGCCCTGTTTAAAGCCAGCCATGAACAAGGCATTCACACTGCGGTTGAAACCTGCCTTCACGTGCCCTGGCATTATATCGAGCCTTCACTGCCGTATGTCGATCTGTTCCTGGCGGACCTGAAACATGTCGACGGCGAGGTGTTCAAGCAGTGGACCGATGGCTCAGCCAGACGGATCCTGGACAACCTGAAGCGCCTGGCTACCGTCGGGAAGAAGATCACCATCCGCGTGCCGCTGATCCAGGGCTTTAACGCCGATGAAGCGTCGGT
Source organism: Enterobacter cloacae complex sp.6700776 (assembly GCF_048284255.1). Classification (NCBI taxonomy): domain Bacteria; kingdom Pseudomonadati; phylum Pseudomonadota; class Gammaproteobacteria; order Enterobacterales; family Enterobacteriaceae; genus Enterobacter; species Enterobacter cloacae complex sp.6700776. The sequence goes on from NZ_JBLVYK010000020.1 coordinate 19,125, forward strand.
TACCGCCATTACCAACTTCGCCGCCGATGAACTCGGCGTCGATGATATTCATTTTCTGCCGTATCACACGCTGGGCATGAACAAATACACCCTGCTCGGCCAACCCTACTCTGCCCCTGACAAACCGCTGGATAACCCTGCCCTGCTGGACTTCGCGCAGCAGTGTGCCTGCCAGAAAGGGTTAACCGCGACCTTACGAGGATAAACTTATGACCACCCTGAATCTCAACACCCTCAGCGAGCGCATCAAGGCGCACAAAACGGCTCTGGTGCATATCGTTAAGCCGCCGGTCTGTACCGAACGCGCGCAGCACTATACCGAAATGTATCAGCAGCATCTGGACAAGCCGATCCCGGTACGTCGCGCGCTGGCCCTCGCCCACCACCTGGCAAAACGTACCATCTGGATCAAGCACGACGAGCTGATTATCGGTAACCAGGCCAGCGAAGTGCGTGCCGCGCCGATCTTCCCGGAATATACCGTCTCCTGGATTGAGAAAGAGATTGACGATCTGGCGGACCGTCCAGGTGCAGGCTTTGCGGTGAGCGAAGAGAATAAACGCGTTCTGCATGAAATCTGCCCGTGGTGGCGCGGCCAGACGGTACAGGATCGCTGCTACGGTATGTTTACCGACGAGCAGAAGGGCCTGCTGGAAACCGGCATCATCAAAGCGGAAGGCAACATGACCTCCGGTGACGCACACCTGGCGGTGAATTTCCCGCTGGTGCTGGAGAAAGGGCTCGACGGCCTGCGCGCGAAAGTAGCCGAGCGCCGCTCGCGCATCAACCTGACGGTACTGGACGATCTGCACGGCGATCAGTTCCTGAAAGCCATTGATATCGTGCTGGAAGCCGTAAGCCTGCACATCAGGCGCTTCGCCGATCTGGCACGTGAGATGGCCGCCAGCGAAACCCGCGACAGCCGCCGCGACGAGCTGCTGGCGATGGCGGAAAACTGCGACATCATCGCCCACCAGCCGCCAAAAACCTTCTGGCAGGCGCTACAGCTGTGCTACTTCATTCAGTTGATCCTGCAAATTGAGTCCAACGGTCACTCCGTCTCCTTTGCCCGTATGGACCAGTACCTTTACCCGTACTATCGCCGCGACGTGGAGCGGGACCAGAGCCTGGATCGCGAGCACGCCATCGAGCTGCTGCACAGCTGCTGGCTGAAGCTGCTGGAGGTGAACAAAATCCGCTCCGGCTCGCACTCCAAAGCCTCTGCGGGCAGCCCGCTGTATCAGAACGTCACCATCGGCGGCCAGAAGCTGGTCAACGGCGAGCCAATGGACGCGGTCAACCCGCTCTCCTACGCAATTCTGGAATCCTGCGGCCGTCTGCGCTCCACCCAGCCAAACCTGAGCGTGCGCTACCACGCTGGCATGAGCAACGACTTCCTCGACGCCTGCGTGCAGGTGATCCGCTGCGGCTTCGGGATGCCGGCGTTTAACAACGATGAAATCGTCATCCCGGAATTTATCAAGCTCGGCGTGGAACGGGACGATGCCTATGACTATGCGGCGATTGGCTGCATCGAAACCGCCGTCGGCGGAAAGTGGGGCTATCGCTGCACCGGCATGAGCTTTATCAACTTTGCCCGCGTGATGCTGGCAGCGCTGGAAGGCGGTCGCGATGCCACCAGCGGCCAGGTATTCCTGCCGCAGGAAAAAGCGCTTTCGGCCGGTAATTTCGGCAATTTCGACGAAGTGATGGCGGCGTGGGATAACCAGATCCGCTACTACACCCGCAAATCCATTGAGATCGAGTACGTGGTGGACACCATGCTGGAAGAGAACGTCCACGACATTCTCTGCTCGGCGCTGGTGGATGACTGCATCGAACGCGCGAAAAGCATTAAGCAGGGCGGCGCGAAGTACGACTGGGTTTCCGGCCTTCAGGTGGGGATCGCCAACCTCGGTAACAGCCTGGCCGCGGTGAAGAAGCTAGTGTTTGACCAGGGCGTTATCGGTCAGCAACAGCTGGCGGCGGCGCTGGCGGATGACTTCGAGGGGCTGACCCACGAGCAGCTGCGCCAGCGCCTGATCAACGGCGCGCCGAAGTACGGCAACGACGACGACAGCGTGGACCTGCTGCTGACCCGTGCCTACGAAACCTACATTGAAGAACTGAAGCAGTATCACAACCCACGCTACGGCCGTGGCCCGATTGGGGGTAACTACTACGCGGGCACGTCGTCTATCTCCGCAAACGTGCCGTTTGGCGCAGCAACCATGGCGACGCCGGACGGACGTAAAGCGCACACCCCGCTGGCGGAAGGGGCAAGCCCGGCCTCCGGTACCGACCACCTCGGCCCGACGGCGGTGATTGGCTCCGTGGGTAAACTGCCGACGGAAGCGATCCTCGGCGGCGTGCTGCTTAACCAGAAGCTGAACCCGTCGACGCTGGAAAACGACAGCGATCGCCAGAAGCTGATGGTGCTGCTGCGCACCTTCTTCGAGGTGCATAAAGGCTGGCATATTCAGTACAACATTGTCTCGCGCGAAACGCTGCTGGAAGCGAAGAAACACCCTGATCAGTATCGTGACCTGGTGGTGCGCGTCGCGGGTTACTCGGCGTTCTTCACCGCCCTGTCACCGGATGCGCAGGACGATATTATTGCCCGTACCGAGCATACACTGTAAAAAAACGCCCGGTGGCGCTTCGCTTACCGGGCCTACATTGTCTCCCCGTTGGCCGGGTAAGGCGAAGCCGCCACCCGGCTTTCTAACTTTCATTCGAAATTAAATTTGTGCTCCCCGTCACCTTGTTATTAGAATGTTTCAAAACGCAGTGACCCAGGAGCACAGTATGACCGTAAAAGTTATCGTCACCGATATGGACGGAACTTTCCTTGATGATGCCAAGCAGTACGATCGTGACCGCTTCCAGGCACAGTTTGAGCAGCTTAAAGCCCGTAACATCGAATTTGTTGTCGCCAGCGGCAACCAGTATTACCAGCTCATCTCCTTTTTCCCGGAGCTGAAAGATCAGATCTCCTTCGTCGCGGAAAACGGCGCGCTGGTGTTCGACCACGGCGAACAGATTTTCCACGGTGAGCTAACGCGTCATGAGTCGCAGATCGTCATTGGCGAGTTGCTGAAAGACAAAGGGCTGAATTTTGTGGCCTGCGGGCTGGAGAGCGCGTACGTCAGCGATAAGGCTCCAGAAGCGTTCGTGAAGCTGATGTCGAAACACTACCATCGCTTAAAACCCATCAGCGATTACCGCGACATTGACGACGTGCTGTTTAAATTCTCCCTGAACCTGCCAGACAGCGATATCCCGAACCTGGTCGATAAACTGCATGTCTCCCTGGACGGCATCATGAAGCCGGTTACCAGCGGCTTCGGTTTTGTCGATTTGATTATCCCGGGCCTGCACAAAGCCAACGGCATCAGTCGTCTGCTGAAACGCTGGAAAGTCTCCCCGCAGGCGTGCGTCGGCATTGGCGACAGTGGCAACGATGCGGAAATGCTGAAGCTGGTGAAATATTCATTTGCGATGGGCAATGCGGCAGAAAGCATTAAAACGGTCAGCCGTTACACTACCGACGATAACAACCATCAGGGCGCGCTGAATGTGATTCAGGCCGTGCTCGACGCCCACTCCCCGTTCGACGTCTGATCCCCTACCTGCCGGAGCCTCACTCCGGCCCCTTCACTCTTTTTCCATCCTGTGGCGCCCGTCAAGGTTTTAAACTTGCATTAACTTATTTTTAACTTAAAGTATCACTTGTAGACACTTTTACTTTCGAATGAAAGATACGAGGCAGTTATGACCTTTACCAGCGAAACGTTGCCAGCGGACCACAAAGCGGCAATTCGTCAGATGAAACGCGCGCTACGGGCCCAGATCGGTGACCTGCAGGCAGTGTTCGACCGGCTTAGCGACAAAATCGCCGCCCGCGTGGCGGAAATTAATGCCCTTAAAAATAAAGGTGAATCCGTATGGCCGGTAATCCCCTTTACGGATGTGAAAAACGGTACGATCACCGCCGAACAGCGCGAAGCGGTTAAACGTCGCGGCTGCGCGGTGATCAAAAGCCACTTCCCGCGCGAGCAGGCGCTGGCATGGGATCAATCGATGCTCGACTACCTCGATCTGAATAAGTTTGACGAGGTTTACAAAGGACCCGGCGATAACTTCTTCGGCACCTTAACGGCCTCTCGCCCGGAGATTTATCCGATCTACTGGTCTCAGGCGCAAATGCAGGCGCGCCAGAGTGAAGAGATGGCACAGGTACAGTCGTTCCTGAACCGTTTATGGACATTTGAGAGCAACGGTAAGCAGTGGTTCGACCCGGACGTGAGCGTAATTTATCCGGACCGCATTCGCCGCCGCCCACCAGGAACAACCTCGAAAGGCCTTGGCGCACACACCGATTCCGGCGCGCTGGAGCGCTGGCTGCTGCCCGCTTATCAGCAGGTCTTTGCCCGCGTGTTTGACGGCAACGTTGAGAAATACGATCCGTGGAATGCTGCGCACCGTACCGAGGTGGAAGAGTACACGGTGGATAACACCACCAAATGCTCCGTGTTCCGCACCTTCCAGGGCTGGACGGCACTGTCGGACATGATCCCCGGCCAGGGGCTGCTGCACGTGGTGCCGATCCCGGAAGCGATGGCTTACATTCTGCTGCGTCCGCTGCTGGACGACGTGCCGGAAGACGAACTGTGCGGCGTGGCGCCGGGGCGCGTGCTGCCGATTTCTGAGAAGTGGCATCCGCTGCTCATCGAAGCGTTGACCAGCATTCCCGCGCTGGAAGCCGGTGATTCTGTCTGGTGGCACTGCGATGTGATCCACTCGGTCGCGCCGGTGGAAAACCAACAGGGCTGGGGCAACGTGATGTATATTCCTGCCGCGCCGATGTGCGAGAAAAACCTCGCCTACGCGAAAAAGGTCAAGGAAGCGCTGGAAACCGGCGCGTCACCGGGAGATTTCCCGCGCGAGGATTATGAGAAAAGCTGGCAGGACCGTTTCACCGTGAACGATCTGAACATCCACGGCAAGCGCGCGCTGGGCATGGCTTAACTGTCGTAAAGCCCTTCCCGCTCAACGGCGGTGCGTCGTTTTCCCTGACGTATCCGCCGTACCGATTCCCGCACGGCCAGCGTGCCGTTCAGCAGCAATGTTCCGACCGGCGCGTCCGGGCGCATCAGCCGCTGCTGGAGCATATATACCGCTTCTGTTCCCAGCTCATCGCGCGGGACATGCACCGCCGTCAGAGGCACATCCTGAATCGCCGCGAGATTAAACCCGTCAATGCTCATCACCGAGACATCCTGCGGCACGCGCAGACCGTGTTTTTGCAGGGCGCTGATGGTCCCCGCCGCCATAAAGTCGCCGCCCACCAGGAACGCCGTCGGCAGATCTTTCCCTTTTTGCTGGTGAAGCCACTCACTCACCAGCTGCTCCGTCTCTTTGGCGCTGAAGCTTGGCACCATCAGCAGATCGCGCCGGTCGCTAAACCTGAGGTTATGGCCGTGCCACGCGTCGCGGATCCCCGACAGGCGCAGCTCCATGGTATAGCGACGCAAACACAGCACATTCATCACCTCCCGGTGCCCCATCTCGAACAGGTACTCCGCCGCCCGCTCGCCAATGGCGCGGTGATCCGGCGCGACGGCGGGCAGGCGCATGTGGCGGTCCCGGCAGTTAATCAGCATGCAGGGTTTGCCCACGTCTACCGCCAGATCGTGGATATGCGGATCGTCGATACCGAGGAGGATCGCCGCCTGGGTGTCCACTTCGTTCATGCGGGCCAGAAACAGCTGGGCGTCGCTGTCGTTCTCCTCCAGCGCACAGTAACGCAGGCGAACCTCGTGCGAGGCCAGCCCTTTGCTCACGCTCTGGATGACACGGTAGTAAAAGATGTCAGACCGCTCGTCAAACGCCCGCTGCGGGGCAAACACCATCAGGCTGTTAAGCAGCAGACGCCCCGCCGCCATGCCCTCTATTACCCCCAGCTCCCGCGCGCATGCCAGCACCGTTGCCCGTGCTTTTTCGCTGGTGTTTGCCTTCCCCGCCAGCACGCGGGAAACGGTGCTGATGGAGAGCCGGGTACGGGCGGCGATTTCGGTGATTTTAAGCCTTTTATCCATTTTGTGATCTGGCTCCGGATGTGAAATGAAAAAATTTTCACAACATCTTTATCAGGTAATAACTTGCGAGAAGGCCATAATGCCGAAAATTAAACCTCGGTTATGAGAAAGTTTGCACAAAATCCACTATTTCCTGCTCAATTTCTCTCTTAAGGTGAACCTGTCACACAACTTCCATACTAGTTGTATAGCAGCTTAGCACTCTAAAACAGATAACTTTCAAACGCCTGACGCTGTGTGACACCTGAACCTTTGTCCCTTACCGTCCGTCTTGTGGAGAAGAAAATGAGTCAGGACATCAACAACACCGTTGCGACAAGCAAAACCCGTCGCGTCATTAAGAATCTGCGCTGGTACGTACTGGTGCTGTTTCTTCTTGGCGTGACCGTAAACTACATCACCCGTAACTCGTTAGGTATTCTCGCCCCCGAGCTGAAAGAGAGCCTTGGTATCACCACCGAGCAATACTCGTGGATCGTCGGCGCGTTCCAGATCGCCTATACCATTTTCCAGCCCCTGTGCGGCTGGCTGATTGACGTTATCGGCCTCAAGATTGGCTTTATGGTCTGCGCCGGGATTTGGGCGCTGATGTGTATCTTCCACGCAGGTGCCGGGAGCTGGCTGCATCTCGCGATCCTGCGCTTCTTTATGGGCGCGTCCGAAGCCGCCGCCACGCCAGCGAACGCCAAAACCATCGGTGAATGGTTCCCGAAATCAGAGCGTCCTGTTGCCGCCGGTTGGGCGGGCGTGGGCTTCTCCATCGGTGCGATGCTGGCTCCGCCAATCATTTACTTCGCTCATGCGTCGTTCGGCTGGCAGGGTGCGTTTATGTTTACCGGCGTGCTGGCGCTGCTGTGGGTGATCCTGTGGTGGATCTTCTATCACAACCCGGAGCAGCACCCGAACCTGAGCCGCGACGAGCTGGCGTTTATCAAACAGGATAACGAACCCGCACCGGTCAGGCTGCCCTTTCTGACCGCGCTGAAAACCGTCTCGAAGAACAAACGGTTCTACGGTATCGCCATTCCGGCCTTTATGGCGGAACCCGCCTGGGCGGTGCTGAGCTTCTGGGTGCCGCTGTACCTCGCCAAAGAGCACGGCATGGATTTGAAACAGATCGCGATGTTCGCCTGGCTGCCGTTCCTCGCCGCCGACCTCGGCAGCGTGGCGAGTGGCTACCTCACCCGGCTTTATACCCGCTGGTTCGGCTGCACCCGCGTCAACTCGGTGGTGGCAAGTTCAGTGACCGGCGCGTTTTTGATGATTTCTCTGGCCGTTGTGGCCGTGACCCGCGACCCGTATATCACCATCGTGCTGATCTCCATCGGCGGTTTCGGCCACCAGATTATCTCCTGCATGCTGAGCGCGCTGGTCGTGGAGTCGTTCGACAAGGGCCAGATGGCGACGGTTAACGGCATGCGCGGCTCGGCGGCGTGGATCGCCAGCTTCCTGTTCTCCCTTTTGATTGGGGTGACCGCCGACAAAATCGGCTTCAACCCGCTCTTTATCGCCATGGGCTTCTTTGACCTGATTGGCGCTTTCTTCCTGGTGGCATTTATTGCTGAACGTCGCGCCAAGCGCGCCTGATAGTGGATGTATTGCATATGAAAACCCTGAAAAACTGGACCATCGATACGCAGTCAGCGAATCATCTGGAACTGCTGGTGGATAACCAGCACCGTCTGTGCCTGTATGTGCTGGAAGAGAATCTGTTCCGCGTGCTGATCAAGCGTAAAGGCCAGCTGGCGCTGGACCGCACCTGGAGCATCGCGCCGGAACAAGACGTACCGTGGGAAGGCCGCCATCGCGACGATGTCAGCGGCTTCACCTGCCCGGCCTGGACACTGACGCAGCAGGGCGATGCGTTAACCGTAGCGACCGAACAACTGCGCGTCACCGTCCACCAGCCCCTGTGGCTGGAGTGGCACTACCGCAATGAAGCGGGCGAGTGGCAGCCGTTGGTCAATGACCGCCCGACCAGCGCCTACCTGCTGAACGCCCACGGTGACGGCGTGGCGCACTATCTCAGCCGTCGCAAGGATGAACGTTTTTACGGTCTGGGTGAGAAAGCGGGGGATTTACAGCGTAACGGCAAACGCTATGAGATGCGTAACCTGGACGCGATGGGCTATAACGCCGCCAGCACCGATCCGCTTTACAAGCACATCCCGTTCACCCTCACCCGTCGCGATGACGTGAGCTACGGCCTGTTCTACGATAACCTGAGCAGCTGCTGGCTGGATCTGGGTAACGAGATCGACAACTATCACACCGCCTACCGCCGCTGGCAGGCGGAAGCGGGCGATATTGACTACTACCTCTTCACCGGCAAGCGCGTGCTGGACGTGACGAAAGCCTTCGTGCGCCTGACGGGGAAAACGCTGTTCGGACCGAAGTGGAGCCTGGGCTACAGCGGCTCAACCATGCACTACACCGACGCGCCGGACGCGCAGGACCAGCTGATGAACTTCATCCGCCTGTGCGATGAGCATGCCATTCCGTGCGACTCGTTCCAGCTCTCCTCCGGCTATACCTCGATTAACGGCAAGCGCTACGTCTTTAACTGGAACTACGACAAAGTGCCGCAGCCGAAGGTGATGAGCCAGGCGTTCCACGACGCGGGGCTGCGGCTTGCGGCAAACATCAAGCCGTGTCTGTTGCAGGATCATCCCCGCTACGGCGAAGTGGCGGAACGCGGCCTGTTCATTCGCGATTCAGAAACCGATGCGCCTGAACGTTCCAGCTTCTGGGATGACGAAGGATCGCATCTCGACTTCACCAACCCGCAGACGGTGCAGTGGTGGCAGAACGGCGTGACCACGCAGCTGCTGGAGATGGGCATCGACTCCACCTGGAACGACAACAACGAGTATGAAGTGTGGGACGGGGAAGCGCGCTGCTATGGCTTCGGCCAGGCGATCGCCATCAAGCATATTCGCCCGGTGATGCCGCTGCTGATGATGCGCGCCTCGCTGGAAGCACAGCAGCGCTTTACGCCGGATAAACGTCCGTATCTGATCTCCCGCTCCGGCTGTGCCGGAATGCAGCGCTACGTTCAGACCTGGAGCGGCGACAACCGTACCAACTGGGACACCCTGCGCTATAACATCCGCATGGGCCTGGGCATGAGCCTGTCCGGACTGTTCAACGTCGGTCACGACGTCGGCGGTTTCTCCGGCGACAAGCCGGATGCCGAGCTGTTCGTGCGCTGGGTACAGAACGGCGTGATGCATCCGCGCTTTACCATCCACTCGTGGAATGACGATCGCACCGTGAACGAACCGTGGATGTACCCGGGCGTGACCCCTGCGATTCGCAGCGCCTTTGAACTGCGCTATCGCCTGCTGCCGTACCTCTACACCCTGCTCTGGCAGGCGCACGCCGACGACGAGCCGATGCTGCGCCCGACCTTCCTCGATCATGAGCACGATGCGCAGACCTTTGAAGAGTGCGACGACTTCCTGCTGGGCCGTGACCTGCTGGTGGCCAGCGTCGTCGAAGCCGGGCAGCGCGAGCGCCGCGTCTGGCTGCCGGATAACGAAACCGGCTGGTACGATTTTTACACCTACGAGTGGTATGCGGGCGGGCAATCGATCGTCCTTGATGCGCCACTGGAAAAGCTGCCGCTTCTGGTGCGCGCCGGGGCCGGTTTGCCGCTCAGCGAACGCATCCGTCACGTGTGCGCCGATAAAGACGATACCCGTGAGCTAAAACTGTTCCCGGTGAAAGGCGTCGGCACCACCTCCGGGCTGCTGTTTGAGGATGACGGCGAAAGCTGGGGCTACCTGAACGGCAATGCGCTGTGGGTGGAATGGGAGATGGTGTGCGACGGCGCAAGTATCAACCTGAAGGTGAATGCGCGCGGCGACTATCGTCCGGCATGGAAGGCACTGAAGGTGTCATTACCGACGGGGGAAAAACGTACGCTGCGGGTGAACGGGGTTGAAGGGGGCGAGTGGGTGGTTTAGTGCGGCCTGATGCCCTCACCCTAACCCTCTCCCACAGGGAGAGGTGATAGAACGTAGGCCGGGTAAGGCGAAGCCGCCACCCGGCTATTTTTTTAACTCTCGATACCTTTACTGCGCAGGTAATCTTCGTAGTTACCGGTGAAGTCCACCACGCGCTCTGGCGTGATTTCGATCACGCGGGTCGCCAGGGAGCTGACGAACTCACGGTCGTGAGAGACGAAGATCAGGGTGCCCTGATACATCTCCAGCGCCATGTTCAGGGATTCGATCGATTCCATATCCAGGTGGTTGGTTGGTTCGTCCATCACCAGGATATTCGGTTTTTCCATCATCAGCTTGCCGAACAGCATACGGCCCTTTTCACCACCGGAGAGCACTTTGGCGGGCTTTTTGATGTCGTCCTGGCTGAACAGCAGACGCCCCAGAATGCTGCGTACCGCCTGCTCGTCGTCGCCTTCCTGCTTCCACTGGCTCATCCAGTCGAAGACGGTCAGATCGTTTTCGAACTCATATTCATGGTCCTGCGCGTAGTAACCAATCTGCGCGTTTTCAGACCATTTCACGGTACCGTTATCCGGTTGCATTTCGCCCACCAGAGTTTTCAGCAGGGTAGATTTACCCACGCCGTTGGCGCCCAGGATAGCAATCTTCTCGCCCACTTCCAGCAGCAGGTTGAAGTTTTTGAACAGCGGGCCTTCATCGAAGCCTTTGGTGAGGGCTTCTACTTCCAGCGCGTTACGGAACAGCTTCTTGTCCTGCTCGAAGCGGATGAACGGGTTCTGACGGCTGGAGGCTTTTACCTCTTCGAGCTTGATTTTGTCGATCTGACGGGCACGCGACGTTGCCTGGCGCGATTTAGAGGCGTTGGCGCTGAAGCGGCTCACGAAGGATTGCAGGTCCGCAATCTGCGCTTTCTTCTTGGCGTTGTCGGCAAGCAGACGTTCACGCGCCTGGGTTGCCGCCGTCATGTACTCATCGTAGTTGCCCGGATAAACGCGCAGCTCGCCGTAATCCAGATCCGCCATGTGGGTACACACCATGTTCAGGAAGTGACGGTCGTGCGAGATGATGATCATGGTGCTGTCGCGATCGTTCAGCGTCTGCTCCAGCCAGCGGATGGTGTCGATGTCCAGGTTGTTGGTCGGTTCGTCGAGCAGCAGGATGTCCGGGTTAGAGAACAGCGCCTGCGCCAGCAGCACACGCAGCTTCCAGCCTGGCGCAACTTCGCTCATCGGACCATAATGCTGTTCAACAGGAATGCCGACGCCCAGCAGCAGTTCGCCCGCACGCGCTTCCGCAGAATAACCGTCCATTTCGCCGTACTGCGTTTCCAGGTCGGCCACTTTGTAACCGTCTTCTTCGCTCATCTCAGCGAGACCGTAGATACGATCGCGCTCCTGCTTCACTTCCCACAGCTCCGCATGCCCCATGATCACGGTGTCGAGCACGGTGAACTCTTCGAAGGCGAACTGATCCTGACGCAGCTTACCGATACGCTCGTTCGGGTCGAGCGACACGTTGCCCAGCGTCGGCTCCAGGTCACCGCCGAGGATCTTCATAAAGGTGGATTTTCCGCTACCGTTGGCACCAATCAGGCCGTAACGGTTGCCGCCGCCAAATTTGACGGAAATATTTTCGAACAGCGGCTTACTGCCAAACTGCATAGTGACGTTGCTGGTAACTAACACGGAGAGATTCCTGCGAAAAGTGTGATAAACGCGGCATTATGCCACAATTCCGAATTGAGATCCTGTGTTGCGGTAATCCACTAAACTTTAACAAAATCGAAAAAAATGTGATTTCGTACACATCTGAATTCCCAGTTAACGGGAATGCACATATAATGCGCTCCCATTACAGATTCAGACTTCTCAACTCATCGCCAGAATGGCTTAGATACCTCGCATAACATGAACATGAAATTAACAACGCTTTTTGCGGCGGCGTTAGCCGTAGTAGGTTTTTGTAAGACCGCGTCTGCGGTGACGTATCCCCTGCCGACAGACGGAAGCCGTCTGGTGGGTGAAAACCAGGTGGTGACGGTTCCGGAAGGTAACACTCAGCCGCTGGAATACTTCGCGGCGCAGTATCAGCTCGGCCTGTCTAACATGCTGGAAGCGAACCCGGGCGTTGACCCGTATCTGCCGAAAGCGGGTACCGTACTCAACATTCCACAGCAGCTGATCCTGCCGGATACCGTGCACGAAGGTATCGTGATTAACAGCGCCGAAATGCGTCTGTATTACTACCCGAAAGGCACCAACACCGTGATCGTGCTGCCTATCGGTATCGGTCAGCTGGGTAAAGACACCCCGCTGAACTGGACCACCAAAGTGGAGCGTAAGAAAGCGGGCCCAACCTGGACGCCGACCGCCAAAATGCACGCTGAGTACATTGCTGCCGGTGAACCGCTACCGGCCGTTGTGCCTGCTGGCCCGGATAACCCGATGGGTCTGTACGCGCTGTACATTGGTCGTCTGTATGCCATCCACGGTACTAACGCCAACTTCGGTATCGGCCTACGCGTAAGCCACGGCTGCGTACGTCTGCGTAATGAAGACATCAAATTCCTGTTCGATAACGTGCCGGTCGGTACGCGCGTGCAGTTCATTAACGAACCGGTGAAAGCGACGTCAGAGCCGGACGGCAGCCGTTACATTGAAGTGCATAACCCGCTGTCCACCAGCGAAGATCAGATCAACAACAACGAAATCGTACCGATTAAGCTGACCAGCGCGGTGCAGTCCGTTACCTCTCAGGCGGATGTTGACACGACCATCGTTGACCAGGCGATTCAGAACCGTTCCGGTATGCCGGTGCGTTTGAACTAATCGCGAGCACGAACAAAGCGGGCCTCGAGGCCCGCTTTTTTTTATCCGTTATTCACAATTACGATGCCGCCATGATCATAGCGATAGTGACAATGGGCGTACTCCAGCGGCGTACCATCTTCCAGATAGATCACCTGCTCGACCTCCAGCACCGGGTCGGTTGGCTCACAGACCAGATGCTGCATATCCAGCGCACTGGGCTTCAGCGCCCGCACCACACGATACGATCCCATGATCTTCAGCCCCAGCGTCTCCTGCACATACCGGAATACCGAACTTTCAAGATGGGTTTTGTTCAGCCCGGGCACCAGATTGAGCGGCATCACCGTGGCGTCCAGGGACATCGGCTCACCGTTGAGTAAACGCAGACGGATGAAGTCATAGATCGGCGTATCCGGATTTATCATCAGCGAGGCCTGCTCTTTCTCGTTCGGGAAGCGAAGTTCGAAGTGCACCACCTGGCTCGTCACCGTGCCTAAATGTTCCCAGGTTTTGGTCGCCCCAAAGTAGTCGCTGCCGGAGAGATCCCACTGGGAAAGCTGGAGGAAATTTTTGCGGATGAACGTGCCCTGTCCCTGCCGGGTATAGACCAGCCCTTCTACGATCAGCTGACGCATCGCCTGCTGAATGGTCATCCGGCTGGTGCTGAATTCCGCCGCCAGCGCGAACTGGTCCGGCAGCGGTTCATTGGCGGCGTACTGCTGGGTAATAATGCGTTTCTTAATTTCCCGCGCTATGGTGATGTACTTCGCCGCCATCTTCCTTCCTTAAATTAGTTTTCTGTCCCGCTGTTTTTCAAGGCCACTCGCTCGGCCACCTTGAGGAAAGGCAGGTAGAAGAATACACCAAATACGATGATTGCCAACTGCACCACCACCGCCCGCCAGTCCCCCGCCGTCGCCAGCCAGGCGCTGAGGATCGGCGGCGTGGTCCACGGGATCATCACCACGCAGCGCGACATCAGACCCAGCGTGGTACAGAGCCACGCAAAGTAAATCCCGATGGCGGGCAGCAGCACAAACGGGATCATCAGCGGCAGGTTAAAGACAATCGGCAGGCCGAAAATCACCGGCTCGTTGATGTTGAACAGACCCGGCGCCAGTGACAGACGCGCCACCTGCTTCGCTGATTTCTGTCTTGAGAAGATGAAGATAGCGATCAGCAATGAGATAGTGCTGCCCGTCCCGCCCACCATGCCAAAGGTCGGCACAAAAATGTTGTTGATGATGTGTGGGATCGGCTGGCCGTTGGCAAAGGCCAGCATGTTCTCGTTGGTGTTGATCAGCAGAAACGGCTCCAGCACCACGCTGTTGACTACCGACTGATGAATACCGAGCGTGAACAGGAAGTTACCGAAGCTGTAAATGAAGATCGTCCCGGGCAGACTGGTGTTGATCAGCCGCAGCGGCTGCTGAATGAATGTCGTAATGAGATGGATCAGATCCGTATGCAGCACGTTCGCCAGTAGGGCCGCCAGCACCGCAAACAGGGAGAGCGTGAGGATTGTCGGGATCAGCGCGGTAAAGGATTTGCTCACCGCCGGAGGCACGTTCTCCCCCAGCGAAATGTGCAGCGCCTTCAGCCGTGAAATGGCGATAAACAGCTCGGTTGAGAGCAGCCCAATCAGCACCCCGGCGAAAATCCCGGTCGAGCCGATATTGGCGAACGTCAGCACCTGGGTGACGTTCACCGTGGCGTCGCTGCCGACAGGCGTAATCTGTAAGCGCATCGGCATCATGATGATGAAGCTGCTGACGGCGATAACCACTGCCGAGACCGGATTGTCGAAATCTTTGTTGCGCGCCAGCGACCAGGCGATCATCGGCGCCAGCAGCAGCGCGGCGATGTTCAGCGTGCCGTTGATAATCGCCTCGCCCCACACCTTAAACTGCGTGAGCGTGTCGCCTTTCAGCACCCATGGAAACACGACGTTGTTCACCAGCACCGCCAGACCGGCGAGGATGAAAATCGGCATCACCGTGGCGAAAGCGTCCCGCAGGGATCGCAGGTGTACCTGGTTTGCCAGGCGCGCCGAGAACTCAACAAATTTATCGACAAAAGACTGCATGTGCGGTGTTATTTTTGTTTCAGACATAGCGGAGTATTCCCATCAATCAGTCACAAAAACGGCCCGGCAGCGTACGGCTTACATCTCGCGTCCGTTAGTATGGATAACCTGTTTTAACCACGCGTAGCTCTTCTTCGGCACGCGCTTAAGGTCTTTCAGGTCGTGATTTTCACGGTTGACGTAGACCACGCCGTAGCGCTTACGCATGTCACCCTGCGAGCTGAGAATGTCGATTAAGCCCCAGCCGAGGTAGCCCATTACCTCTGCCCCGTCCTCGAATATTGCCGCTTTCATCGCCTCGATGTGCGCCCGGTGGTAGTCGATGCGGTAGGTGTCCTCGATCGGGTTTACCCCGTCCCAGGACTCGATCACGCCGATGCCGTTTTCAATCGGGAATACCGGCATCCGCCAGTCGTTGGCATAGCGGGTGATGATGGTGCGAAAGCCCAGCGGGTCGATCTGCCAGTTCCACTCGGTGGCATTCAGGTACGGGTTATTTTTCTCGCCATGCAGCAGGTAATGGTTCACCGGCGTGCCTTCCGGGATGGCATCGCTGTCCAGCGTTTTGCTGGCGTAATAGCTGAAGGCCATAAAGTCGTTCTTCGTGCGCGCAAACAGCGCGAGATCGTCTGCGCGGTAGATATCACCGAAGCCCTCCTGCTCCACCACCGCCATCACCGCCGGGCTGTAGCCCTGTCCCGCGAAGACGCGCAGCAGGTTCTGGTTGAGGAATTCGTCGTACTGCTGGGCGCAGAAGATATCGCGCGGTTTGCAGGTGGCTGGATAAATCAACTGGTGCGCCAGCATGCCGCCCATCAGCTTGCCTGGCTTAGTCTGGTGCAGGTATTCGGTCAGAGTCATGTGCGCCACCATCGCATGGTGCTGAAGCTCATACAGCTCGCGCAGGGTTTGTTCACCTTTCATGTAACCGGAAATGCGAAAAGCTTCCGGCATATGGAAAATGTTCTGCTCGTTGAAGGTCAGCCAGTACTTCACGCGATCGCCGTAGCAGTCGATCATCTTCTTGCCGTAGCGGATAAAGGCCTCCATCACCCGGCGTTCGTTGAAGCCGTTGTACTCCTGCGCCAGCGCCAGCGGCATATCGAAGTGGTAGAGGCAGACCATCGGCTCAATACCGCGGGCGAGCAGATCGTTAATAAAGCGGTCGTAAAACGCGATACCTTCGGCGTTGAACTCGCCGTCACCCTGCGGGCAGACGCGGCTCCAGGAGATCTGGAAGCGGTAGCAGTTCATGCCCAGATCCTGCATCAGATCGAAATCTTCCCGGTAGCGGTGGTAGGAGTCGGTCGCCACTTTCCAGTCGGAGATGTTTTCTCCTGCTTCTCGAATGTCATATACCGACATCCCCTTCCCGCCCTCATTCCATGCCCCTTCCGTCTGCATGCTGGATACCGAGTTGCCCCATAAAAAGTTGGCTGGCAGTGATTTGTTCATGGTTGCTCCCTATATGACTAGTCATTTAAATTTCATGACTAGTCATATAGATCGAGATGAAACATCAGGCAAAGAGAAGGAGCATTTTTTGTGAGGTGGGTTGAAATAAAGACCAGAGATAGTAGCCCCGGTAAGCGAAGCGCCACCGGGGAAAAGGAAGGTTACTGCTGCGCGAGCTGACTACGACGGTATTCCCCCTGCCGCTCCAGCATCCAGCCTGGATATTCGCGCGGCAGCGCGCTGACGGCATCAAGCTGTTTAAGCTCGTCTTCGCTTAAGCTGATCCCGGTGGCGGCAATATTATCGTCCAGCTGATCGACGCGTTTCGCACCAATAATGACGCTGGTCACCGCTTTTTGATGCAGCAGCCATGCCAGCGCGATTTGCGCCACGGAGACGCCCCTACGCTCGGCAATGACGCGCATTACGTCCACGCAGTCGAAGGCGCGATCTTTATTCACCGGCGGGAAGTCAAATTCCAGACGGCGGCCTCCGGTTTCGCTCTGCCCGTCACGACCGTATTTTCCGCTCAGCAGGCCGCCCGCCAGCGGGCTCCAGACCATCAATCCGACGCCTTCGCTCTGCATCATCGGCACCAGCTCGCGCTCCAGGTCACGTCCGGCAATGGTGTAATACGCCTGCAACGATGCGAAACGCGCCAGCCCAAGACGTTCAGAAATACCGAGCGCTTTGGCAATCTGCCACGCAGTCCAGTTCGAGACGCCGATGTATCGCACGTGACCGTGCTGCACAAGGTTATCCAGTGCGTAAAGCGTCTCCTCAATGGGGGTCGCGGGGTCGAAACCGTGCAGCTGATAGAGATCGATATGATCGAGCTGCAGGCGGCGCAGGCTCTCCTTTACGCTGTCGATAATGTGATAGCGCGAGCCGCCGCGTGAGTTCACTCCCGCCGTGCCCGTTTCACCAAACACCTTTGTGGCGACCACCACGTTTTCACGTGGAACGTTCAGGTTTTTCAGCGCCTGCCCGAGGATCTCCTCCGAGCGTCCTTCCGAATAGACGTCGGCAGTGTCGATAAAGTTGATGCCCGCGTCCAGCGCGCGGCCCACCAGCTGCTCGGCTTCGTTTTGCCTTAGCTGGCCAATCTTGCCCCACATGCCGCCCTCGCCGCCGAAGGTCATGGTGCCGAGGCAGAGTTCAGAAACAAACAGTCCGGTATTGCCCAGTTTTTGATAACGCATAACGCTTTCCTCGCATGTCGATTGGGTGTCTGTTAGTTATACCCGCCCCCCAGCCATCGCGAATGTGGCGTTCCTGTCCGTTTCTTGCCCAATCCTCTGAATCTATCCGCGCAGGGCATCGCCAAAGACGCTGTAGTCTGGCAGCTGAACCTGCTGATACGGCTCCCAGCCGCCGCCGAGGGCTTTGTAGAGCGCCACCAGGTCAAGCGCGCTCTGCACCTGCGCCTGCGCCCGCTGCTGTTCGGCCTGAGCGAGCTGACGCTGGGCGTCCAGCACGTCAATAAAACTGGCGATCCCCTGTCGGTAGCTGTCGCTGGCGAGATCAAAAGCGTTTTGCAGCGCGTCGATGGTTTTCGCCAGGCCCGCCTCACGCTGCTGGTCGGTGCGATAGCTCACCAGCGCGTTTTCAACGTCGCCGAGCGCCGTCAGCACCGTCTGACGATAGTCCAGCACCGCCGCCCCTTGCTGTGCGCGGGCCACCTTGACGCTGGAGACCAGCCGACCGCCCTGGAAGATGGGGATGGAGACCTGCGGACCGAAGCTGTAAAAGTGGCTGCTCCAGTCGGTCAGCCAGCCGGATTCGCTGTTACGCAGGCCAAACTGCCCGGAGAGGGTGAAGCTTGGGAACAGTTCGGCTACCGAGACGCCAATTTGCGCCGTAGCGGCATGGAGGTTCGCCTCAGCTTCGCGCACGTCCGGGCGACGACGCGCCAGCGTTGACGGAATGCCGGTTTGCACAATATCCGGCAACGCTGGCATCGGCTGCACGGATTGTAATTCGGCATCCAGCGCCCCCGGCGGTTTGCCGAGCAGGATGGCCAGCCCGTTCATCGCCTGGCGTTCCTGCGCCTGATACTGCGGCAATTGGGCTTCAAGATTGCCCAGCTGCGCCCGGGCGTTTTCTACGTCCATCTGCGGTGACAGCCCGCCCCGCTGGCGGCTTTCGGTCAGATCCAGCGTCTGCTGCGCGCTTTCAATTTGCGTATTAAGCGTGGCAATGATGCTCTGCGCCCCTCGCAGCTGTAGCCACGCCCGCGCCACTTCGGCTTCCAGCGAGACCAGCGCATCGTTACGCTGCTCGATCGCCGCCCGCTGCTGCGCCTCGGCCGCTTCTACCTGACGGCGCACCTTGCCCCACAGGTCGATTTCCCACTGAGCGTCGAAGCTGCCCTGATAGAGGTTAATCGGCTGCGTCAGCGGGCCTAACGCGCTTCGCAACTGCGGATCGACATTATTCAACTGGTCATACACGCCGTGGGATTTCAGCTCCCCTTCCAGCCCAAGCTGCTGGCGCGTCGCCTGCACATTGCCATTCACCGACGGGAAAAATGCCCCGCCGGCCTGGTTAATCTGTTCGCGCGCGCCGGCAATGCGTAATACGGTTTGCTGTAGCGTCAGATTTCCGGCGATGGCGCGTTCAATCAGGCTGTCGAGCTGCGGCGAGCCGAAGGTTTTCCACCAGCGCGGGTTGGTGGCGGCGGAAGACGTTTGTGATTTCACCGCGCCGTCGCCCTTATCGTTCCAGTGCGTGGTGGCGGGCGGTGCAGGCTGTTGGTAGTCCGGCCCGACGGCGCAGCCCACCAGCAGCATCATTATCATCAGGGGGTGTAAACGTCTGTGTATCATCAGTGTGCTCCTGCACTCCCCTCGCTCTTAACCGGCGAGAGCAACAAACAAAACGGAATCAGTAAGAAGGCCACCGCGCTCAGAATGGTGAAGACGTCAATGTAGGCCAGAAAGCGCGACTGCTCGATCATGGTCTGGTACATCCGCCCGGTGGCAATGCCGGTCGGATCGCCCACCTGAGTGGTGAAGTTCTGGATCGCCTGGGCGCTTTCGCGTATCGCCAGCTGGAACTGCTCATTAAACGGCGAAGCGTGGTAAGCCAGATGCGCGCTGTGCGCCTGTGAGCGCTCGGTGATCGCCGCCGTCGAGAGCGAAATCCCAATCGAGCCGGCCACGTTGCGGAACATGGTAAACAGCGCCGCCGCGTCGGCGTTAAGCCGCCTCGGGATCGAGATAAAGGCGATGGTGGTAAGGGGCACAAACAGGAACCCGAGTCCAATCGACTGGGCGCTGCGGAACAGCACCAGCGTTTCGAAATCGATATCCGGCGTCAGCGTCCGGGACCAGAAGAAGGACACCGCCAGGCAGGTAAAGCCGAAGGCGATGATCCAGCGCGTCTGCACCACCGGCATCAGCTTCAGTACCAGCGGAATAGTCAGCACAATCAGCACCGCCCCGGGCGAGAGCACCAGCCCGGACCAGGTGGCGGTATAGCCCAAATCCTGCTGCGCCAGTTGCGGAATAACCACCGAACTGCCGTAGAGGATCATCGCCATCCCCGCCATCAGCAGGCTGGAGATCGCAAAGTTGCGATCCTTCATACAGTGCAGATCCACCACCGGCTTTTTGGCATACATCAGCCAGTAGATCGCGCCGATAATGCCGACCAGCGTCAGTACCGCGAAGGTGCGGATAAAGTTCGAATAGAACCAGTCATCATCTTCGCCCCGGTCGAGCATCACCTGCAAACAGCCAAGTCCGAGAGCGATCAGGCCGATCCCCGTCCAGTCGACGGTGAGCTTCTCTTCCGACTTTTTCTCCCACGGCGGATCTTCCAGCAGCTGATAGATGGCCAGCACCGTCACAATCCCTACTGGAATATTGATAAAGAACACCCAGCGCCAGGAGTAGTTATCGGTGATCCAGCCTCCCAGCGTCGGGCCAAGTACCGGCGCGACGATAATGGCAATGGATGAAAGGCCAAAGGCTTTGCCCCTGTCCTCCGGCTTGAAGTAATCGAGCAGCACCGATTGCTGCGTGGGCTGCAACCCGCCGCCAAAAAAGCCCTGCATCACACGGAACAGGATGATTTGCCAAAGCTCGGTGGCGATGCCGCACAGGAACGAGCAGATGGTGAACATCACAATGCAGATCAGGAAGAACTGCTTGCGGCCAAACAGCCGGCTCAGGAAGGCCGAGATCGGCAGCACGATGCCGTTCGCCACCAGGTAGCTGGTGAGCACCCAGGTAGATTCGTCATAGCTGGCCGAGAGCGATCCCGCGACGTGGGGCAGCGCCACGTTGACGATGGTGGTGTCCAGAATTTCCATAAACACCGCCAGGGTGACCACAATCGCCACCGCCCACGGGTTACTGGCGGGCTTCCAGTTTTCGTGGCTGCTGTCCGTCATTCCACGGTGACCTTCGGTTCAACCGACAGCCCCAGCGGCAGCGGTTTGTTCGGATCCAGCCCCTTATCAATGACGATTTTCACCGGCACGCGCTGAACGATCTTCACAAAGTTACCGGTGGCGTTTTCCGACGGGAAGGCGGAGAAGCGCGAGCCGCTGCCCTGCTGGATGCTGTCAATATGGCCTTCGAGCGCCATATCCGGCCAGGCATCGACGGACACGGTCACTTTGTCGCCCGGCTTCATACGTTCAAGCTGCGACTCCTTGAAGTTCGCCACCACCCACACGTTCGGGGAAACCAGCGAGAACAGTGCCGTGCCTGCCTGCACCAGCGTACCAGGCTGGACGTTGCGTTTGGTGACAAAACCGTCGAACGGGGCGCGGACTTCGGTATAAGAGAGGTTCAGGTTGGCGTTTTCCAGCTGCGCTCTGGCCTGATCGACCTGCCGTTCGCGGGCTTCGACGTTAGTCTCCTGCTGGCGGATTTGCAACTGGACCTGCTCCGCCACCTCCAGCTGCGCCTGCGCGCTGGCCAGACCCGCCTGTGCACTCCGCAGTTGAGCGTTCGCGGCATCGATGCTTTGTTGTGTGGTCGCGCGGGGGTCAACGCCGCGCTGACGGCGGTACTCCGCCTGAGCGTTGGCCATATCCGCCTGGGCTTTCAGTACCTGGGCTTTGGCTTCATCGCGCTGGGCGGGATATTGTACCTTCGAGAGCGCCAGCTGCGCCTGTGCCTGATGCAACTGCGCAACCGCCAGCCCAAGCTGGGCCTGAGCCTGATCACGCTGGGCGGTGGTATCACGCGGATCGATCACCACCAGCACATCCCCTTTTTTTACACGCTGGTTATCCCGCACGCGAAGTTCGGTAACGTAGCCTGCCGTTTTTGGGGCAATGGTCACTACGTCGCCGTCGGTGAAGGCGTCGTCGGTGGTCTCTTCGTTACGGGTCAAAAACCACCAGACCAGCGCCACAATCACCATCACGATGACCACGATGCCAAGGATAATTAACGGTTTTTTGCCCGGGCGCTTGCGCTCGTTATTGTTTTGATCCTGCTCGTCAGCAGGTGGATTTTGATCTTCTGCCATAGTTCAGCAACGGTCCTGTCAGTGAGCGGCATCACACTATGCCGTTCACTAAAGCTAGGACGTTGCTATACATTTGCCAGGAAAAACTGACAAATTGCGCACTATATGAGAAGGAATAGTCCGAAACCGACCGCCGCAGACCAGAGCAGCATCGGGATTGACCATAAATGGAAGCGCCACCAGATGCGGCGATCGTTGGCCATCCGCAGGGCGATGAGGTTGGCCAGCGAGCCGGGCAGCAGCCCAAAGCCGCCGACGTTGACCGCCCACGCCAGCAGTACCGTTGGGGGAACATAGTTAAGCAGCAAAATGGTGGACGGCACGTTACTGATCACCTGCGAGAGACCAATCGCCGTCAGCCATAGTCCCGGCTGCGACAGACCGCTGACGCTATGGAGAACGGTCTGCAATACCGGGAGCTGGATCAGTAGATGGACGTCAATAAACATCGCCATAAACACCAGCAGCAGCGTCCAGTCAACGCTCACCAGCACCCGCCGGGCGAGGAACAGGAAGCCACACGCCACCAGCAGCGCGCCCGCCAGCGCCTGGTTTAACTCCAGCGCGGTAATGAAAACGATATACAGTCCCAGGCAGCTCCAGACGAGACGCGGCTGCCACTGGGGGCCGGTGGTACCGCTGTGGTACTGCAACGATTTATTCGGGAAAGCAAACCAGCCCACCACCAGCAGCGTCGCCACGATCGCCAGCGCCAGCGGCGCCATCTGCCAGGTAAATGCGGTAAACGACAGGCCGGAGCGTCCCCACAGCAGAATGTTCTGCGGGTTACCGATCGGCGTGAGCAGCGAGCCTGCATTGACGGCCAGCGCTTCAAAGATAATCAGACGGGTAACCGGTATTTCGCACAGCTTACGCAGCGTGAGCGTAAGCGGCACCACGATAAACAGCGCTACGTCATTAGTGAGGAACGTCGACAGCAGCGCCGCCGAAAAGACCATGAACAGAGCCAGCTTGCGCTCGGTGGCGAAGCGGCGCACCATTTTGCGCCCCAGCACGTCAAAATAGCCGCTCAGCTCCACGCCTTTGGTGAGCATCATCAAACCGCTCAGGGTAATAATGGTGCGCCAGTCTATGGCCGCCGGCCAGGTGTGCGGCGTGAAGGGCACAAAGACGCTGAGCCCAACGCCAGTGATAAGTAAAAGATGGAAAAAACGATCGCGTTTCAGGGCCTGCAAGCCGGGGATGTTCATTCAGCGGCGGGGCCATATTTGAGCGTAAATTCGCGGAACTTCACCAGCGTCTCTTCGCTGACGTGGTGTTCCATACCTTCGGCATCCCGACGGGCAATTTCCGGGCTGACGCCCAGCACCAGTAAAAAATTCTCGACGATCTGATGGCGCTCGCGGCTCTCCTGCGCCAGCTTTTCGCCTTCAGCGGTGAGAAACACCCCGCGCCAGGGGATCATCTCGATCAGCCCGACCGACGCCAGACGTTTTAACATTTTGGCAACGGTTGGCTGCGACACCCCCAGGCGTGCGGCCATATCCACCTGGCGCGCTTCTCCAACTTCACGAATCAGATCGGAGATCAGTTCGACATAATCATCAATCAGCTCCCGGCGGTGCGCCTCACGCACCTGGCGGAAGCCTTCCACATGTTCTTCAACGTTCACCAGTTGCGTCGTTTTTTTTGTTGTTGGCTTACCTGCGCGACGGTTCATTGTGCTTCCTCAATGGGTTGACGCTTCCAGCGCCCTGTAACGGAGCGCACATTGTAAACCATAGCTCTACAAGCACAAAAAATTAACGAATTAGCCATAGCTATACAATATAGCCTGTGCTATATCTGTATGTAATGCAGTCACCCTTCAAGGATCGAAGGGATCATGAATCAGGAGGTCTTATGAATGAATTCAAGAGGTGTATGAACGTGTTTACCCACTCTCCTTTTAAAGTGCGTCTAATGCTGTTGAACATGCTGTGCGATATGTTTAACGCCAAACCGCATCAGGACGACAAATCTTCTCACTAAGCGGCGTCGCGGCACGCCGCTTCATTTTCCTGTCACACTTTCGTTGTAAACTCGCTTTTTCCTGATTATTTTTGCGGATTTGCAGCCCCCTTCGCAAAACATCTGTTTAGCAACTGTTGACCTTAATTCACGCTCGCACTATCTTCTTGCAGCCCTGCACAATTTGCGGCTCGCTGAAGCGGACCTCCATTCCCTTTCCACGCACTGTCCGGCAGGCTTTGACCCTTGACGCCAGGGTGAGCACATGGCGTTTTCGTGATAGTGATCTATGAACGTAACCCTGATTGATACACTTGTTACCCGCAGCCGGGCCCTAAGCCCGTGGACGGGATTTTATTTTTTGCAATCGCTGTTAATTAACTTTGCTCTTGGCTACCCCTTTAGCCTGCTTTATGCCGTCGGGTTCACCTGCATTCTTCACCTGCTATGGCGAAGCGCACCGCGCATGCAGAAAGTGCTTATCGGGATCTGTTCTCTGGTGGCTGCCGCCTATTTCCCGTTCGGCCAGGCCTATGGCGCGCCGAACTTTAATACCCTGCTGGCGCTCCACTCCACCAATATGGAAGAGTCTACAGAGATCCTGACGATCTTCCCGTGGTACAACTACGTGGTTGGCCTTTTCATTTTTGCTCTCGGCGTGATTGCGGTTCGCCGTAAGCAGGTCGGGAAAAAAACATGGGGTAAAATTGAAAGCCTGTGCCTGGCCTTTAGCGTAGTGACGTTTTTTGTTGCGCCGGTACAAAATCTGGCCTGGGGCGGCGTGTTTAAGCTTAAAGATACCGGGTATCCGGTGTTTCGCTTCGTTAAAGACGTGGTAGTGAATAACGAGGAAGTGCTCGACGAGCAGGCGCGTATGGCCGAGCTTTCCACCATGAAAGATACCTGGAACGTGCTGGCGGTGAAACCGAAGTATCACACCTATGTGGTGGTGATCGGTGAAAGCGCGCGTCGCGATGCGCTCGGCGCGTTTGGCGGTCACTGGGATAACACGCCGTTTGCCAGCTCCGTCAACGGTACGCTGTTTACCGATTACGTGGCGGCCAGCGGTTCGACGCAGAAATCTCTCGGTCTGACGCTCAACCGTGTCGTGGATGGAAAACCGCAGTTTCAGGATAATTTTGTCACCCTGGCCAACCGGGCAGGTTTTCAGACGTGGTGGTTCTCCAACCAGGGGCAGATCGGCGAGTATGATACCGCCATTGCCAGCATCGCGAAGCGTGCCGACGAGGTACAGTTCCTGAAAAGCGGTGATTTCGAAGCCGATAAAAACACAAAAGATGAAGCGTTGCTAAAAATGACCGCGCAGGTCTTTGCCACTCAGCGCACCCAGCCGCAGCTGATCGTCCTGCACCTGATGGGGTCACACCCGCAGGCATGCGATCGTACCGGGGGAAAATATGCGGAGTTTGTGCAATCCAAAGAGACCTCGTGTTATCTGTACACCATGACGCAAACCGACGATCTGCTCAGCAAGCTGTACGCGCAGCTGCGCAACAGCGGCGATAGCTTCTCGATGGTCTATTTCTCTGACCACGGTCTGGCGTTTAAGGAGCGCGGTAAAGAGGTGCAGTATCTGGCCCACGATGACAAGTTTCAGCAGAACTTCCAGGTACCGTTTATGGTGCTGTCGAGTGATGACAAAACGCATCGCATCATCAAAGCGCGCCGTTCCGCGAACGATTTCCTGAAATTCTTCTCACAGTGGACGGGGATTAAGGCGAAAGAGATAAAAAATGATTACCCGTTTATCTCCGGGAAGAAGGGCCCGCCAGTTTACATTACCAACTTCAGGTTACAGAAAGTTGACTATAACCATCTGGGGACGGATATTTTCGATATTAAGAGTAAGTGATCTCTGCCGTCTCGTGCAGGCTGATGCCCTCACCCTGGCCCTCTCCCACGGGGAGAGGGTACAAACAAAAAAAATCCGCCACATTGGGCGGATTTTTTACTGGCTCACCGAAGTGATTAGAAGCGGTAACCTACGCCCGCGATCCAGGTGCCAACGTCAACGTTGCGGATACGGCTCTGCTCATAGGAGAAGTCCAGAGCAACGTTTTCGATTGGGTTGAACTGCATACCTGCGCCATAGGAGAAACCGTAGTCGCTGTTGCTTGCAGTACGGTTCAGACCCTGGTTTTCGGTCTGCTGGAATTTACCGTAGCCAACACCTACAACACCGTAGATGCTTGCCCAGTCATTCAGGCGGTAAGCAGGACCCGCGGTGATGCCGTAGTACTGACCTTTATTGTAAGAGCCATTTTCAGTACGATCTTTCTCGGTGTAAGTGAAAGAACCGATCACACCCAGCGGGTTGTTGTCTTGCTCGTAACGGTACTTCAGGTTGAAACCGTTGGTTTTGTTCATCACGCCCTGCATATCGCTCTGAGCGTAACCACCAGTTACAGTTGAAGTTGCCGCTACAGCGGTACCTGCGGAAACAGCCAGAACAGCTGCCAGTGCTGAAAGACATGCAATTTTTTTCATAACCACCTCAAATGTGCTTCAAGTAAGTCCGTAAGTTTTAAATATATCAAAAAAATCTGTGAAACTCTTTGTCATTCACGATGTCTAATGCGACCTTTCCTGTAACAGAACATTTCCAGCATCAGCTATCTCGTTCAAATAACTCCAGATTTTCACCTGTAAATGCTAATAGTGCGCGTCATCGCCATTTAGTTCATCCAGATTATTCCTAATCTTTCAGGCGATAAAATCAGCAACGTTTTCTCATTTTACGGATTTTCCCTGGATTTTTTTTCAACAGTAGCTCAACCGTTGCAGGTTATTTCCATTACACTGCGACTTTTACCTCTTTTGACAAAAATTGACAGGAGAAAGGATGCCAGGTTTACCTCGTAAATCGTCGGTCTGGATGCCGGTGGCAGTCATACTTATCGCGATGATGTCCATACAAAGCGGCGCGTCGCTGGCAAAATCGCTGTTTCCGCTGATTGGTGCGCCCGGCGTCACGGCGCTGCGTATCGCATTAGGCACCCTGATCCTCGTGGTTGTCTTTAAACCCTGGCGGCTACGGTTTAAAAAGGAGCAGCGACTGCCTCTGCTTTTTTATGGGCTGGCGCTGGGAGGGATGAACTACATGTTCTACCTCTCTATTCAGACTATCCCGCTGGGGATCGCGGTCGCGCTTGAATTTACCGGCCCGCTGGCGGTTGCCCTCTTTTCTTCTCGTCGCCCGGTAGACTTTATCTGGGTCATACTGGCCGTGCTGGGGCTATGGTTCCTGCTGCCGCTCGGCCAAAGCGTTTCACAAATCGATTTGACAGGGGCCGCTCTGGCGCTGGGCGCAGGGGCGTGCTGGGCGGTGTATATTCTCACTGGCCAGCGTGCGGGCGAAGAGCACGGCCCCGCGACGGTCGCCTTAGGCTCGCTGATTGCCGCGGTTATCTTTGTCCCGATCGGCATGGCACAAGCAACGGACTCAATATGGCAGTGGTCAATCCTGCCGGTTGGGCTGGCGGTCGCCATTCTTTCCACGGCGCTGCCCTACTCTCTGGAGATGATCGCCCTGACGCGTCTGCCTACGCGTATTTTTGGTACGCTCATGAGCATGGAGCCCGCGCTGGCTGCCATCTCTGGAATGATGTTCCTCGGCGAAACCCTGACACTGGTGCAGACGCTGGCGCTCTGTTCCATTATCGCGGCGTCAATGGGCTCTACATTGACCATGCGCCCGGAACCAAAAGTACATAAGATTGACCTCAACTAGCCCTTAAATTCTGCATGGCTTACCGGCCATGCAGAATATAGGTCTCGTCAGCCCTTCAAATAATTTCTTACAAACTCTCTTATATTGCCAAAATATTTCACCTGCCCGCCTTGTCACTTAACGAATTAAGATTGATCTGCATCAATTTATATAAATAACTTTAAAATCATTAAGTTAGAACTTCAACCATCCTTTCGCTATTAAACCGATAGGCAGCGCCAAACCGCAGAGAAAAAATCCGGTGCTATACTTAATCCCGTAATTACCTGGGACACAAACATCAAGAGGATATGAGATTATGAGTACCGCTAAACTGGTGAAAACGAAAGCGTCTAATCTGCTTTATACCCGTAACGATGTATCGGATAGCGATAAAAAAGCGACCATTGAGCTGCTGAATCGCCAGGTGGTTCAGTTCATCGATCTTTCGCTGATCACCAAACAGGCCCACTGGAATATGCGCGGTGCAAACTTTATTGCCGTTCATGAAATGCTGGATGGCTTCCGCACAGCACTGGTGACTCATCTGGATACCATGGCCGAACGCGCCGTACAGCTGGGCGGTGTGGCTCTGGGTACCACGCAGGTGATCAACAGCAAAACGCCACTGAAAAGCTATCCGCTGGATATCCATACCGTTCAGGATCACCTGAAAGAGCTTGCGGACCGTTATGCGATTGTCGCGAACGATGTTCGTAAAGCGATTGGCGAAGCCAAAGATGAAGACACCGCTGATATCTTCACTGCCGCGTCACGCGACCTGGATCAGTTCCTGTGGTTCATTGAGTCAAACATCGAATAATCCCTGCGGATTGTCTGAATAACCCTCGCCCCTGGCGGGGGTTTTGCACATTTATGGTGCACACTTTTGTCCGCAACGGCCGCAAAAGTGAATAAAATGTAATAATCACCTCACACAACCGTTAACGGAAGATTGTTTTTTCGTCAGATTCTACGCTAAATATCCCCCTGTCAGAAGACCTTAACGAAGCGCACCAAATCGGTGCTCCATTCTGGTGCAACCTGACAGAATTGCCACGCTTTTTGTGCAATGCGTGACATCATCCCCTTTGCAAAACAACAGCTTGTAAAACTGGCACGATTTTTTCATTGTGCCTGAGGTTCTCGCAGGGGATCGCCCCGTGGATATAAAAGGAAATGCTATGAAGTCTGTATTAAAAGTTTCACTGGCTGCACTTACCCTGGCGTTTGCGGTGTCCTCGCAGGCTGCCGACAAACTGGTTGTGGCGACTGACACGGCGTTCGTACCGTTTGAATTCAAACAGGGTGATAAATACGTTGGTTTTGACGTTGATCTGTGGGCCGCTGTCGCAAAAGAACTCAAACTGGATTACACCCTGAAGCCAATGGATTTCAGCGGCATTATCCCGGCACTGCAAACCAAAAACGTTGACCTGGCGCTGGCGGGCATCACCATTACCGAAGAACGTAAAAAAGCGATCGATTTCTCTGATGGCTACTACAAAAGCGGCCTGCTGGTGATGGTGAAAGCGGATAACAACGACGTGAAAAGCGTGAAAGATCTCGACGGTAAAGTGGTCGCCGTGAAGAGCGGCACCGGTTCCGTTGATTACGCGAAAGCCAATATCAAAACCAAAGACCTGCGTCAGTTCCCGAACATCGACAACGCTTACATGGAACTGGGCA
Source organism: Enterobacter cloacae complex sp.6700776 (assembly GCF_048284255.1). Lineage (NCBI taxonomy): Bacteria > Pseudomonadati > Pseudomonadota > Gammaproteobacteria > Enterobacterales > Enterobacteriaceae > Enterobacter > Enterobacter cloacae complex sp.6700776. The sequence goes on from NZ_JBLVYK010000020.1 coordinate 48,428, forward strand.
CCAACCGCGCAGACGCGGTGCTGCACGACACGCCTAACATCCTTTACTTCATCAAAACCGCCGGTAACGGCAAGTTCAAAGCGGTAGGTGATTCTCTGGAAGCTCAGCAGTACGGTATTGCGTTCCCGAAAGGCAGCGACGACCTGCGTAATAAAGTTAACGGCGCGCTGAAAACCCTGAAAGAGAACGGCACCTATAACGAAATCTACAAAAAATGGTTCGGTACCGAGCCTAAATAATTTCACCTGACTTCAGGTTTGTAACGCCCGGTGGCGCTACCGCTTACCGGGCCTACGTTTTTCGTTTTTCACCACGGTATACAGGAATACATCATGCAGTTTGACTGGAGCGCCATCTGGCCTGCCATTCCTCTCTTGCTTGAAGGCGCTAAAATGACCTTGTGGATTTCGGTCCTCGGTCTGGTTGGCGGGTTAATTATCGGTCTGGTGGCCGGTTTCGCCCGCACCTACGGCGGCTGGATTGCAAACCACATCGCACTGGTTTTCATCGAAGTGATCCGCGGCACCCCCATTGTGGTGCAGGTCATGTTTATCTACTTCGCCCTGCCGATGGCCTTCAACGATCTGCGCATTGACCCGTTCAGCGCAGCTGTCGTCACCATTATGATCAACTCCGGCGCCTACATTGCGGAAATCACCCGCGGTGCGGTGCTGTCGATTCATAAAGGCTTCAGCGAAGCTGGCCTGGCGTTAGGTCTTTCCCGTCGCGAAACGATCCGTCACGTGATCCTGCCGCTGGCGCTGCGCCGCATGCTGCCGCCGCTGGGCAACCAGTGGATCATCAGCATTAAAGACACCTCGCTGTTTATTGTTATCGGCGTGGCCGAGCTGACCCGTCAGGGCCAGGAGATCATCGCGGGTAACTTCCGCGCCCTGGAAATCTGGAGTGCGGTCGCCGTTGTCTACCTGATTATCACGCTTGTCCTGAGCTTTGTTCTGCGTCGTCTTGAAAGAAGGATGAAAATCCTGTGATTGAATTTAAAAATGTTTCCAAGCACTTTGGTCCAACCCAGGTGCTGCACAATATCGATTTGAACATCAGGCAGGGTGAAGTGGTGGTGATCATCGGGCCGTCGGGTTCCGGAAAATCCACCCTGCTGCGCTGCATTAACAAGCTCGAGGAGATCACCAGCGGCGATTTGATCGTCGATGGTCTGAAGGTGAACGATCCGAAAGTGGACGAGCGCCTGATCCGCCAGGAAGCGGGCATGGTGTTCCAGCAGTTCTACCTGTTCCCGCACCTGACGGCGCTGGAAAACGTGATGTTCGGTCCTTTGCGCGTGCGTGGGGCCAGCAAAGCGGCGGCAGAAACGCTGGCAAAAGATCTGCTGGCGAAAGTGGGTCTGGCGGAGCGTGCCCACCACTATCCTTCCGAGCTGTCCGGTGGCCAGCAGCAGCGCGTGGCCATTGCCCGTGCGCTGGCGGTGAAGCCAAAGATGATGCTGTTTGATGAGCCAACCTCCGCACTCGATCCGGAGCTGCGTCACGAGGTGCTGAAAGTGATGCAGGATCTGGCAGAAGAAGGCATGACGATGGTGATCGTTACCCACGAAATCGGCTTTGCCGAAAAAGTGGCGTCCCGTCTGATCTTCATTGATAAGGGCCGCATCGCGGAAGACGGTAATCCGCAGGCGCTGATTGCGAACCCACCTAGCCAGCGCCTCCAGGAGTTCCTGCAACACGTCTCCTGATAGCCATACACAGAGCCGGGCATGCCCGGCTTTTTTATGCCGGATTGTTCCCAAAAACTCCCCTCCGCTCCGCGCGCTCTATACTTATCATTTTGCACGATATTTTTGTCGGAGGACGCCGTGCCGTGGATCCTGTTGCTACTGTTTACCCTGTTTAGCGCGCCATCACTTGCTGTAACCATTCCCGGCGTCACCACCGGAGCCACCGCCACCCAGCAAAATGCGCCGCCAGAACCCGACGCTGAAAAGAAAAAAGCCGCTTACAGCGCACTTGCCGACGTGCTTGAGAACGACACGTCCCGGCAGGAGCTTATCGATCAGTTGAGGAAAGTGGCCGCCACACCGCCTCAGGATCCGGTTCCGACTATCGCGCCGCCGGAAGTCGAAGACGAAAAGACGGTACTGGAAAACGTCACCGATATCAGTCGCCGCTACGGGGAAGCCCTGTCGTCGCGTTTTGCCCAGCTCTATCGCAACCTTGTTGGCACCTCGCATAAGCCTTTTAATCCCCACACTTTTTCTGCAGCCGCGACCCAGTTTTCTATTCTGGCCGCCGCGGTATTCATTTTTTACTGGCTGTTGCGCCTGTCTGTCTGGCCGCTTTACCGGAAGATGGGCCACTGGGGACGTAAAAAGAATCAGCATAAAAGCAGCTGGCTGCATCTTCCGGCAATGATTACCGGGGCCTTTATCATCGATTTGCTGCTGCTGGCGCTGACGCTGTTTGTCGGCCAGATGCTGGCCGACCGTCTTAATACCGGGAACAAAACCATTGCCTTTCAGCAGGGGCTGTTCCTGAACGCCTTTGCCCTGATCGAGTTCTTTAAGGCGCTCCTGCGGTTAATATTCTGTCCGCGCGTGCCGGAACTTCGCCCGTTCGCCATTTCGGATCGGAGCGCCAAATACTGGGCGGTTCGGCTCAGCGTGCTGAGCGGGTTGATCGGCTATGGCCTGCTGGTTGCCGTCCCGATTATTTCCAACCAGGTTAACGTGCAGTTCGGGGCCCTGGCGAACGTGCTGATCATGCTCTGTATTACCGTCTGGGCGCTGTACCTCATCTTCCACAATAAAAAAGCGATCACCGACAGTCTGCTTCACCTGGCCGATCGCTCCCTCTCCTTTTTCAGCCTCTTTATACGCGCCTTTGCGCTGGTGTGGCACTGGCTGGCCAGCGCCTATTTTATTGTGCTGTGTTTCTTCTCGCTGTTCGATCCGGGCAACAGCCTGAAATTTATGATGGGGGCGACGTTCAAAAGCCTGGCGATTATCGGCATCGCGGCCTTTGTTTCTGGCCTACTCTCCCGCTGGCTGTCGAAGACGATCACCCTGTCGCCGCAGGTTCAGCGTAATTACCCCGAGCTGCAAAAACGGGTAAATGGCTGGACATCGGTGTCGCTGAAGGTGGCGCGTATTTTGACGGTCTGCGTGGCAATTATGCTGCTGCTGAATGCGTGGGGACTGTTTGATTTCTGGAACTGGCTGCATAACGGCGCCGGGGAAAAGACCGTCGATATTCTTATTCGTATTGCGCTGATCCTGTTCTTCTCCGCCGTCGGCTGGACGCTGCTGGCAAGCCTTATCGAAAACCGTCTGGTGTCGGATGTCCACGGCAGGCCCCTGCCAAGCGCCCGCGCCCGCACACTGCTGACGCTGTTCCGCAACGCGCTGGCGGTGATCATTAGCACCATTACCATCATGATTGTGTTGTCGGAAATCGGCGTAAATATCGCCCCACTGCTGGCGGGTGCCGGTGCCCTAGGACTGGCGATCTCCTTTGGTTCGCAGACGCTGGTGAAGGATATTATCACCGGCATTTTTATCCAGTTTGAGAACGGGATGAACACCGGGGATCTGGTGACCATCGGACCGCTTACCGGCACGGTGGAGAGGATGTCCATTCGCTCCGTCGGCGTACGTCAGGATACCGGGGCGTACCACATTATTCCGTGGTCATCGATCACCACCTTTGCCAACTTTGTGCGCGGCATTGGTTCGGTGGTGGCGAATTATGATGTCGATCGTCACGAAGATGCAGATAAGGCGAAACAGGCGCTGCGGGATGCGGTGAGCGAACTGATGGAGATGGAGGATATTCGCGGGCTGGTAATTGGTGAGCCGTCGTTTGCGGGCATCGTCGGGCTGACGAACACTGCCTTTACCCTGCGCGTGTCGTTCACCACCCAGCCGCTGAAACAGTGGACGGTGCGCTTTGCTCTCGACAGCATGGTGAAAAAACACTTCGATCTGGCGAACGTGAGAGCGCCGGTGCAGACGTATCAGGTATTGTCGCCGCCCGCTTCGCCGCTCCCTCCACAGGAGCCGACGCTGTAACCGAGCCGGGTGGCGGCTTCGCCTTACCCGGCCTACGATGGGGTGCTATTTGCGACGTTGGTTATCGTCCATAAAGGACCAGGCAATAAAGCGGCTCTGCTTCTGACCCTGCGCCATCTCTTTTTTGACCACCTTCACCGCGCCGGCTTCGGTCAGCGCGCGGTAAAGCGGCGGCAGGTTATCGCCACGAGAGACCAGCGTGGTAAACCATTTCACCTGACGACCGAAGCCTTTACTCTCGGCAATCATGCGCAGAATAAAGGCCACTTCCCCGCCCTCGCACCACAGCTCCTGCTGCTGGCCGCCAAAATTCAGCGCGCCATCTTCGGCCTGGCCCAGGTTACGCCGCTTGCGTTCACTTCCCGCACGCGCGGAGGCGGCGGAGTCGTGGAATGGCGGGTTGCACAGGGTGGCATCATATTGTTCGTTCTTATGAATTATGCCGGTGAAAATAGCAGCGGCATCCTTCTGACGACGCAGACGAACGGCCCGGCTTAACCCCGGGTTAGCGTTGATAATGGCCTGCGCGCTGGCGAAGGCCTCATCACCGATCTCGCTGCCGGTAAATCGCCACTGGTACTCATGTGCGCCTATCAGGGGGTAGATCAGGTTCGCGCCCGTACCGATATCAAGGACGGTAGCCTGTTTCGGCACTACGCCATCGTGGTCATCCGCCAGCAGATCGGCAAGATGATGGACGTAATCCGCACGGCCCGGGACCGGCGGGCAGAGAAAGCCATCAGGGATGTCCCAGTGCGTCACACCATAAAAATGGGCCAGCAGCGCTTTGTTCAGCGTTTTAACCGCCAGCGGATCGGCAAAGTTTACCGACGGTTCACCGGCTGGTGTCTGAACGATAAAACCCTGCAATTCAGGGCAGCTCAGACACAGGGCTTTCATATCGTAGCGGCTACGGTGGCGGTTACGCGGGTGCAATCCCGGCTTGTGGGAAGTCATGGCATTCTCCTTTAAACAGCCGCGTAAGATACCCTGTGACGGCGCGGGGGTAAATATCTGTCTGAGTCGCACAAAAAAACGACAAAAATCAGCGACCTGTATGTCTATGATCTGTCAACAAATTGTCAGAATTTATCGTTCAAAAAATAAGCAGATCATCATCAAATTTTTGCGCTAAATCACACGCATCAGGCTTCTAAACTTAACAGGAATCACCTGTTGTTTCCCCTGAGGATGTGATTATGAAAAAGTATCTGACCTTTATTATTGCGGGTGCGCTGGCAGGCGCATCATTCTCTGCCTTGTCCGTTCAACCTCTGACCGACAGTACCGACACCAGCCAGCTACGCGCGGCCGGGACGGTCTCTGTCAGCCGGGCAAGCAACCTTGATGACCTTCAGGACAAGCTGGCCGAAAAAGCTCGTCAGGAAGGCGCTAAAGGCTTCGTGGTGAACGCCGCCGGTGGCGATAACCATATGTACGGTACCGCGACTATCTATAAATAACTTACCGCCTTCCAAACTGCATCTGTCCGGCAGATGCAGTTCTCTCTGCCTGCGCCTTGACTGTGCGTTTTTTCACCCCATATTAAAATGCATGACTTGATCCTTTCAGGAGAACATCATGGCTTCCGGCTGGGCGAATGACGACGCCGTTAACGAACAGATCAACAGTACCATTGAAGATGCGGTTGCGCGTGCTCGCGGTGAAATTCCGCGCGGCGAAAGTTTGACGGAATGCGAAGAGTGCGGGGATCCCATTCCTGAGGCACGACGTAAAGCCATTCCCGGAGTACGGCTTTGCATCACCTGTCAGCAGGAGAAAGATTCAAAAAATGCTTCACATTCAGGATATAATCGTAGAGGATCGAAAGACAGCCAGTTACGTTGACTTTCCTTTACCGTAGTTAACCGCACCAACAGTTTACTTTACGCTCACGACTTTCAGCGAAGCGCGTAGCAAAACGTGCCCTTCTGATTGTGTCTGTAAAGCGTATCCGCAAGAAGTGTCAATTGCGCTTCTGATTTTATTAATAATCAATAAGTTATTTGTCATTCAATTTTTTTGACCAACCACGTCAATTCTCTTCGATTTTATCTTCCGCTAAAAAGCGTGATACTTATCACATCGACGGAACATCGTCCCCTTAACAGAATAACCTGCGAGAATTGACCTATGAAAACCATCAAATATGCTGTTGCCGCTGTTGCCCTGTCCGCTCTGTCTTTCGGCGCTTTCGCTGTAGAGCCAGTCTCCTCTACTCAGGCACAGGATCTGAACAAAATCGGTGTGGTCAGTGCTGAAGGCGCGACCACGCTGGACGGTCTGGAAGCAAAACTGGCTGAAAAAGCTGCCGCCGCGGGCGCAAGTGGATACACCATCACTTCCACTAACGGTAATAACAAACTGAGCGGTACTGCGGTTATCTACAAGTAATCGAACAAATTATGCTCCACCCTCGCCATACCCTCTGGTGAGATGCTCCAACCCTCATTGACCCTGTTGTTGTTACCCTTGTTTGCCCGTCCGCCACTGGACGGGCTTTTTTTTGCTTAAAATGACTGCGCCACGCGCTGCAACCCGGCTTCCACGGACTCGACTTCCCCTGCAGCCAGCAGGCAGCAGGCCATTTGCAGCTTGATTGACTGCGGAACCGGCACCTTCCCGGCCAGACACTGCACAATCCAGCGCGCGGTGACATGCGGATCTTTCGACTCAGGCAGGATCGCATCTCTGTTCTCTTCCCCACGTTCGACAACGACCCGCGTCCCGGCGGGCTCAATCAGCATCAGCTGTGGACAACGCTGCGGGTTGGCGTAAACCTCGCCTTCTGTCCCGTGCATCAGCAGCGCGCGTCCACCGATTTCGGCAAAGAATTGCCCGACTCGCGTCACGTATTCCGGATGGGAGACGCTGGAAAGACGCAGCGCGGCGTCTTCGGCAAACGGCGTCGCCAGCTTCGCCAGGGTGTGAGCGCTGTTACGTACACCCATGCGCCAGCGCATGTCCAGCTGCTTTTCCAGCGGTGGGCAGAGCGCGCTAACGGGGATATAGACCGGCTGATTCCCCTCCAGCTTTGCCTGTGCCTGACCGGCATGGAGGGTCGGTTCAATACCTAACAACGCCAGGATGGTTTCTGTCAGCACGCGCGTCGGATCTTCGCTCACGCCATGCACTACTACCGGGAAACCGAGTTTCTGCAACAGAATAGCCAGCAGCGGCGTGAGGTTTGCCTGCTTACGCGCGCCGTTGTAGGTCGGGATCACAATTGGCATCGGCTTCGTGACGGGCGGGGTTAAGCGCATGGTCTGCGACTGCATGGCCTCATAAAAGCCGCGCATCTCCGCCTCACCTTCCCCTTTAATACGCAGCGCAATCAAAATGCCGCCCATTTCCAGTTCCGGCACGTCGCCATTCAGCATATGCGTGTACAACGCGCGGGCTGTTTCCTGGTCCAGATCGCGAGCGTGGTTTTTCCCACGCCCTACCTCTTTGATAATTTTGCGGTAATCCACGACATTTCTCCTGACTGCATTATCTTGTTAACAATATAGCCCGATGAACACAGACCCGATAGTGTTTTGTGATCATTATCAACCTGCTGTTTTCATATAAAAAAATTAAACTCAAGCACTATTTACATTATTTGTGATTGGGACAAAAGATCCGCAGCGACCCTTTTTTTGATTAAATAAACATCGAAAAATCATTAAGGGTCAACGGTAAAAACGTCCAGGCAACGCTTTTACCAGAATCACATCAGGATTAACTATGAACAAGGTTGCATTAGGTTTTTTTATCGCCGCAACGGTGGGATGTTCTGCATCCGCATTTGCGGCAACTAACGGTGAAGGTCAGATTAATTTCACCGGTGAAATTATCGATTCTGCTTGCCAGGTCGTGAATGGATTAAGTAATCCATTAAACGTTCAGTTGGGTAAGGTGTCTAAAACGGTATTTACCGGCGCAGGCTCTACCAGCACATCAACGAAGTTTGATATTAAGTTAACCAATTGTCCGGAAACAGTGACCTCGGCTGCGATTAACTTCGGTGGTACCCCGGATGCGGATAATAATGCCGCGCTGGCATTAACGCCAGATACCGATGCGGCAACCGGTGTAGCCATTCAGTTGATGGATGCTTCCGGGCAGCCTGTCACTCTGTATACGCCTTCGCAGCAATATCCTTTAGCCTCCGGCACGGCAGTTAACGACCTGGAATTCGGTGCGCGTTATATTCAAACTCAGGCCGCCATTACCGCAGGCCCTGCCAACTCTGTATCGACTTTCACCGTTATTTATAACTGATCTTATCAATCCTGAGATATTAATGCTTTTGCGGGCATTAATATCTCTTCTATTTATTGAGAAATCTTTATGCGCCACGGTTATTTACTGAGCACTCTTTTACTGATAGCAGCCTCTGCACATGCGGGCGTCGTGATTAATGGTACCCGGCTGGTCTATCAAGGAGATAAAAAGGAATCATCTCTTGGCCTGTCAAACCCAGATACGACGGATTATCTGGTACAGTCCTGGGTCGATTCTGGCGGTAAAAACCCGGCCAAAGCCCCATTCCTGATCACCCCGCCGCTTTTCCGTCTGGATGCAAAAGAAGATAACGTTCTGCGCGTGGTACGCACGGGCGGAAATTTACCGGAAGACAGGGAATCTCTGTACTGGTTGAATATCAAAGCGATCCCTTCCTCAAAACACGTTGAGGGAGTAAATACGCTGCAAATTGCCATTAATACCCGCATTAAATTGCTGTATCGCCCGTCCGCGGTAAAAGGCCGACCAGAAGATGTGGCGGATAAGCTTGAATGGCATCGCGAAGGTAACGACCTGGTGGTGAATAACCCTACGCCTTTCTATATGAATTTCCAGACCGTCACGCTTAACGGTCAGAAAGTCACAAAAGCGACCTGGGCTGTTCCGAAATCAGAAACACATTTTGCCATACCGGGTAATGTCGGGGGCTCAAACGTGACGTATTCCATTATTAATGATTACGGCAGCATCAGCCATTCCTGGTCGAAATCCGTTCATTAATTGTTCCGGTAATAAAATAATCATGTACAGCCACAAAAAGCCGTTCACCTGCCGAATGTCTTCATTGCTGGTCATTCTCTGTGGCCTGGCAATAGCCATCTTTGCGCAGCAGGTTATGGCTGATGATTATTTTAACCCCGCCCTGCTGGATATAGATAATCCCCAGCAGGGTAAAACCGATCTGTCCGTCTATGAAAAAGGTCCCGGCCAGGCACCGGGGAAATATGAGGTCGCGGTGTTTATCAATAATAATAAAATTGATACCCGCAACGTGACCTTTACGCTTGAGAAAGATTCGCAGGGCAACGACACGTTACAACCTTGCTTTAGCATGGGTGAGTTAAAAAGCCTCGGTATCAAGACCCAAAAGTTTCCTCAGCTCATGGCCAAAGGCCAGTGTGCCGATTTAGGTGTCATCCCTGCTTCATCTGCAATCTTTCACGTTCGCAACCAGCAGCTGCTGCTGAGCATTCCGCAAAAGGCGCTCGGACAGGTGCCACGCGGTTACATCGACCCGAAAGAGTTTGACGAAGGGATCAACGCGGGCCTGCTTAATTACAGCGTCAACGCCAGCCAGAGCCATGCGCGCCAGCAGGGTGAAGAGGATAGCAGTAGCCAGTACGTGAACCTGCGTCCGGGTTTAAACGTTGGCGCATGGCGCCTTCGCAACTATTCCACCTGGAATCGCAGCACCACAGGCAATGAGGAGGAACAGAAATTCACCTCCGTTTATACCTATGCGCAACGCGATATTGTGGCGATGAAAAGCGATATCACCGTTGGCCAGAGCTCATCACCTGCTGATGTTTTTGACAGTGTCCCTTACACCGGCGTGGAGCTGAAATCCGATAACGACATGCTTCCCGACAGCGAAAAAGGCTATGCGCCTATTATTCGTGGCACCGCCCACAGCAACGCGCTGGTGATGGTGCGCCAGAACGGGTACGTGATTTATCAGAACACGGTCGCGCCGGGGGCCTTCGAAATTAACGATCTCTACCCCACCGGCAGCAGCGGCGACCTCCAGGTCACGGTGAAAGAAACTGACGGCAGCGAAAGTCATTTCGTGGTGCCGTTTGCCTCCGTTCCGGTATTGCAGCGTGAAAAAAACCTGCGCTACAGCGTAACTGCCGGGCGTTATCGTTCTTATGACAAAGATGTTGAAAAGACCCCGTTTGCTCAGGGGAGCGCCATCTATGGTTTACCCCACGGCTTCACGGCCTACGGCGGCGTACAGCAGAGCAGTCATTATCAGTCGCAGGCGATAGGCGCCGGGAAAAACATGGGCGATTTAGGGGCGTTCTCCATTGACGTGACTCGCGCCAGAGCCCTGCTGAAAAAACAGCAGTCCAGCACAGGCAAATCGTGGCGCGTACGCTACAGCAAAGATTTCGCCGGTTCAGGCACCAACTTTTCGCTTGCGGGCTATCGCTACAACAGCAAGGGGTTTTACACCCTGGACGACACCATGGAGTCGTATACCCGCGCCGACAACTGGTCTGCGCCACAGCAGCGCCGCGCCCGTACCGAAGCCACCATCGACCAGACGCTACCAGAAGGCTGGGGATCGGTCACGCTGAGCATGGTGAAGGAAACCTACTGGAGCCAGAATCAGGACATGACCTCCATGAGCGTCAGCTACAACAACAGCTGGCACGGCGTTAGCTACAGCCTTAGCTACAGCATGAATAAAAACACCCACGACAGCGATCTGGACGGTAATGCGGTGACGAACGACAACCAGTTCTCGCTGAGCGTTTCGGTTCCGCTGGAGCGCTGGATGCATAACACCTGGGCCACGTACAACCTGAACAACACGAAAGATGGCACCACGCAGAACATCGGCCTGAACGGTACGGCCCTGAAAGAAGACAACCTGAACTGGAATCTCCAGGAGGGGCTGAGCAGCACCGGCAGCGGTAACTCCACCAGCGTTAACGCCGACTACAAAGCGACATACGGTGAAGTGAGCGGTGGCGTCAGTCAGGATAAATATCAGCAAACACTGAACGTCGGCTTGCAGGGAGGCGTGATTGCCCATGCAAACGGCATCACGCTAAGCCAGCCGCTCGGTGAGACCATTGCGCTCGTGAAAGCCCCGGGTACGCACGGCACGCATATCACTAACCAGACCGGCGTTGAAACCGACTTCCGCGGCTACACCGTCGTACCGTTCGTCACCGCGTATCGCCACAACACTATTGCGCTGGATACGGAAACGCTGCCGGAGGACGCCGACGTCACCCATGCGGCACAAATTGTGACGCCAACACGCGGAGCCATTGTGCGCGCCAGCTTCACGACGCGCATGGGCAATCGCGTCCTGATGACGCTCACGCAAAACGGTAAACCGCTGCCGTTCGGCGCAACGGTTACCACCGAGGACAAGGACAGCGAATTTATCGTCGGGAATGACGGCCAGACCTATCTCTCGGGTCTGCCACAGCAAGGGCATCTCCGCGTTTCCTGGGGACAGGAGGCAAACGAGCATTGCGTCGCTGACTATGTGCTCACGGATGAGAAAGCGAAAACCAGCATCATTAACGCTGCCGCGCAGTGTCACTGATCTCCCCTAAAGGCAAAACATTATGCAAATGATTAAACAGTGCTTTTTCTTACTGATTCTGGGAACCGCTGCGTTATTCATGCCGCATGCGAAGGCGACCTGCACCACGCCGGATCTCCCCAAAATGATCAACGTGGCATCCATTTCTGTCCCGACGACGCTGGCAGTTGGCGCAACTATCCCGGGTACAGAGCAGAGCGTTCATGTTGCCGGGCATTGCGATCAGAGTACCGACAGCGGCCTGGAGATTGTCTCCTGCTACTACGGCACCGGAGCGGAAATGCCAGGGCTCAGGGGGGTATACGAATCCGGTGTGCCGGGGATTGGCGTAGCATTGATGAATGATCACGGGCAGCGAATTAGCGGCGCTGGCGGCGTGCAGTGCGATTCACGTGGAACGCCTGTTGGCTACGTCTCTACCGATGGAACACAGACTTTTAGCTTTGAAATAACGCTTGAGCTGGTTAAAACGAGTGACACCGTGACATCCGGTACGCTGGTGCAGTCTCAAACCGAATTTGGCATTGGCGTTTTCGGCCATGAAGGGATCGGCAACCCTAACCACATCGCCTATGCAGGTAATGTTATTCTTCATCAGGTCACCTGCTCCGTTTTACCGAAAAATCTCACCGTTAATTTGGGCGATTTTCCCGTCAGTGATTTCATCAGCGTAGGTTTTTTATCCAGCCCTGCTCAAAAATTTAATATCACCGTCAACTGTGACACAACCGTACAGCCTGAGCTAAAAATCACCAGCGCGAATGGATATGACACAGCATTTGAGGGGGTGATCAAACTCACGCAGCAGACCGGCATGGCTACAGGCGTCGGAGTAAGAATGCTATTTGATGACCATCTCGCCACCTTCGGTACCTATGTAAGTACCCAAAATCAGGCCGTAGCCAACGAAACGCTGGTGATCCCGTTTGAGGTTCGCTACGAGCAGGTCAGCAATGTAGTCACCCCCGGGCCAGCCAATACTGTGGCAACCATCACCCTCGCTTATAAGTGAACGTCATGAAAAAAACCGCATTGATTCTCGCGCTGGGGCTGATCGCCCAGGCCCACGCCGATGATATACAGATCCAGATGACGGGTAACATTTACGCCAACACGTGCGTCATTGACAGTGCCAGCCGCAACCTGACGGTGGACTTAGGCCAGGCGGCATCGGGTAGTTTTAAAGACGTGGGCGATACCGGCGAGTGGAAGGACTTTTCCCTTTCGGTGTCGCACTGCCCGGCCACGCTGGCGCTTGCCACCGCCTTTTTCTACGGTCAGGCCGACAGCACCCATCCCACCAAATTTGCCAATCTCGGTAGCGCAAAGGGGCTGGCACTGGAGCTGGCAGATCGTCAGGACAAGATACTGATTGCCCCGCAGGCCGCCTTTAACGCTGCCATAAACCCGTCAGACCACACGGCCACGTTCCCGCTGGCCGCACGCTATTACGCCACCTCGATGCCCATCTCTGCCGGCACGTTCAGCAGCGTGATCCAGGTGACCTTCACTTACCAGTAGGACCGCGCCCCTTAGCACGGAAGCTTTTTCGACGCCCGGCAGCCAGTTTTGTCGGGCGTTTTTTTACTTCCGGCACGTCCGGCTGCTCAATCGGGAAGATCGGCAGCGCATTCAGCAGCCGCTGGCCGTAGTTTTTGGTGAGCAGTCGTTTGTCATAAATCACCACCTCGCCCCAGCAGCCGTGGCTACGGATCAAGCGCCCGACCTGCTGAATCAGGTTAAACGACGCTGCAGGCAGGCTTTGCACTTCAAACGGATAACGGTTAAGGCTTTTCAGCCATTCGCCTTCGGTGATCACCACCGGGCTGTCGATGGGCGGGAAGGCGATTTTATGGATATGCACCTGCGTCAGGTAGTCGCCTTTCAAATCAAGCCCTTCCGCAAAGGACTGTAACCCCACCAGCACGCTGCGCTCGCCGTTATCAATGCGTTTACGGTGGGTTTCCACCAGCCGATAGCGCGGCTGATCGCCCTGCACCAGCAGGAGTAAGCGCAGATCGGTGACGTGCTCCAGGAAGCGTTGCATCGCCCGACCGCTGGCAAACAGCACCAGCATACCGGGGTATTTTTTACTCTCAACCTGCTCGCGGAAGTAGGCCGCCATTTCCGCAATATGCTGCTCTTCGTTATCGATAAGCGGCTCATAATTCATGCGCGGAATGACCAGCTTTCCCTGCTCACAGTGGTTGAACGGCGAGTCCAGGGCCACAAAGCGGTCGCCGGCTTTCTCTTTCAGGCCGCTCATCTCCTGCAACCTTGAGAAGCTGTTCAGGGAACGCAGAGTCGCTGACGTCACTACCACGTGCGGAACGCTGCGCCAGATCAGCTTTTCCAGCTGATCGGCCACGCGGATGCCCACGCAGTGGAAGAAGAGATGTCCCTGCCCGTCTCGTACTTCGCGGGTGGCCCACTTAGTCACCGGCGCGCCGGACGCCTGCGCCATCGAAGCCAGCCGCCAGAGTTTGCTCTGCGCTTCAAACATCCCCAGCGCACGATTCATTTGCAGCAGAATGCGGTGCAAACGCACCACGTCGTGAGTACCGGTTTTCTCGCTGAGATCGTTTAAGAACATCTCCGCCAGCCCGCGCAGCTTTTCCAGGTGCTTCGCCAGCTGCTGGCAAATCTCCATCACTTCCTGCGGCAACTCACCCATCGCAAAGCGGTGTTCCGCCTCCTGGGTGGCGGGGAGATACAGGTTAAGAATATTATTCAGCGAGGCGATGAGGCTGTACACCTCTTCACAGTGCTCGCTCAACCGCTCCGGAACCGCCAGCGGCGGCGTGGTTTTCGGACGGAACTGCTCCATGCAGGTTGCCACCAGTTTGCAGAACAGATCCAGTTGCAGGCGAAACCACGGGGCGGTAATTTCCGCGCTCATCTCCAGCGCATCTCGCGCCACGTCGGGCAGATGATGACCTTCATCGAGCACCAGCAGCAGGTTTTTGGGCTCCGGCAGGACCGCTTCACTCTCCAGTGCAGCCATGACCAGCGCGTGGTTGGCGACAACCACCTCCGCTTCCTGAATCTCACGCCGGGCGACAAAGAACGGGCACTCGCGATAGTAGTGACAGTTACGGTTCAGGCAGCTTGCTTTATCGGTGCTGAGCCTGCGCCACAGGTCGTCGCCGATCGCCTGGTTGGTGTGATCCCGCAGGCCGTCCCACTTGTAGCCGTCGAGATCGGCCTTCAGCTTTGCGCACTGCTCCTGCTCCGCCTTGTTGTTTGGCGTCAGCTCGTCATCAAGAAACGCGAGCAGATCCTGTTGGGAGGGTTCACTGCTGGCCAGAGCCGCCAGATTGCGCGGACAGACGTAGCGCCCGCGACCAAAGGCGGCGGTAAACCGTAAATCGGGGATAATTTTGCGCAGCAGCGGCAAATCTTTGCTGAAGATCTGATCCTGCAAGGCCACGTTAGCGGTACTGACCACCAGCGTTTTATCTTCTTCCCGCGCGATGGCAATGCCGGGAATAAGATACGACAGGGTTTTCCCGACGCCGGTCGGGGCTTCAATCGCCAGATGTCGCCCGTCGTCCCCGGCGAGCGTTTTTGCCACGTCGGCAATCATCTGCCGCTGCGGGGCTCGGGGGATAAAATCGGGGATCTGCTGTTGTAGCGCCTTATACCATGCGCCAATTTGCGCCTTGAGCGCAGCGGTTAAAGCCATCGGAAAACCTGAAATACTGTATAAACAGCCACTATTGTGGCACTTTCTCTCCGCTGCCGCAAAAAGAAAAGCCCGGCTTTACGACCGGGCTTCCAGATTACTGCGGGTTAGCAGGCTTACGCGGGCGGCGTCGGCGCTGCCCCTCGCCTGCCGGTTTCCCTTCGCCGCTACGCCATGGGTTTTCACCGGCCGGTTTGCTGTCGTTATTACGACGCGGCGGTTTGCCCGAAGATTTCGGCGCGCCGCCTTCGGCACGACGCGGCTGCTGACCGCGACCACCGCCGCCCTGACCGCGCCCGCCACCCTGACGACCGTTCTGAATTGGCTCGGCTTTGATTGACGGGTCAACTTCATAGCCCGGGGTTTCAATGCGCGGGATCTCTTTCTTCAGCAGGCGTTCGATGTCGCGCAGCAGCTTGTGCTCATCCACGCAAACCAGAGAGAGCGCTTCCCCGGTTGCCGCCGCGCGTCCGGTACGGCCGATACGGTGAACGTAATCTTCCGGCACGTTTGGCAGCTCGTAGTTCACCACGTGCGGCAGCTCTTCGATATCCAGACCGCGTGCGGCGATGTCGGTTGCCACCAGCACGCGTATGTCGCCGGACTTGAAGTCTGCCAGCGCGCGGGTACGCGCGCCCTGGCTCTTGTTGCCGTGAATGGCCGCGCTGCGGATGCCATCTTTATTCAGCTGTTCCGCCAGGTGATTGGCGCCGTGCTTGGTGCGGGTAAAGACCAGCACCTGCTGCCAGTTGCCCTGGCCGATCATCTGGGAGAGCAGTTCCCGCTTGCGCTTCTTATCTACAAAGTGCACGTGCTGCGTCACCTGCTCGGAGGCGGTGTTGCGGCGCGCGACTTCCACTTCCAGCGGGTTATGCAGCAGCTTTTCCGCCAGCGCCTTGATCTCGTCGGAGAAGGTCGCGGAGAAGAGCAGGTTCTGACGACGCGTCGGCAGCTTCGCCAGCACGCGGCGAATGTCGTGGATGAAGCCCATGTCGAGCATACGGTCGGCTTCGTCCAGCACCAGAATTTCGATGTTATCGAGCTTCACCGCGTTCTGGTGTTCGAGATCCAGCAGACGCCCCGGCGTTGCCACCAGCACGTCCACGCCGCCGCGCAGCTTCATCATCTGCGGGTTAATGCTTACCCCGCCGAAAACTACCAGCGAACGAATGTTGAGATAGCGGCTGTATTCACGCACGTTCTCACCAATCTGGGCCGCCAGCTCGCGGGTTGGGGTGAGGATCAGCGCACGCACCGGACGACGGCCTTTGGCGTGTGGCTGGTTTTTTACCAGCAGCTCCAGCAGCGGCAGGGTAAAGCCCGCGGTCTTACCAGTACCGGTCTGCGCGCTTGCCATCAGGTCACGGCCCTGCAAAACGGCCGGGATAGCCTGCTGCTGAATAGGGGTTGGCTCAACGTAGCCCTGCTCTGCGATGGCGCGCAGAATTTCCGGGTTCAGACCAAGGGAATCAAAAGACATAAAAACTCCGAACCGCCCCGACCATCACAGGTGTAGTTTTCAGGGAGATATAACGAATAGAAGGACAAAAACCACAATGTCGCGAAGGAGCGGAGTGTAGCAGCTTTTGTGACGTGGCGCATAAAATATCCCCGGCGATGACTCGACGTTTGCGCAAATCAGGCATAATCTTAATCAATCGATTGATTAATTTTTAATGCTGCTATGAATACAACCCCAACGACAACCAAAGGCGAACAGGCGAAAAGTCAGCTTATCGCCGCCGCGCTGGCGCAGTTTGGCGAGTATGGTCTGCATGCCACCACGCGGGATATCGCCGCGCAGGCCGGGCAGAATATTGCGGCCATTACCTACTATTTTGGCTCAAAAGAGGATTTATACCTCGCCTGCGCCCAGTGGATCGCGGATTTTATCGGCACCAGCTTTCGCCCACACGTGGAAGAAGCGACCGCGCTGTTCAGCCAGCCAGAGCCGGACCGGGTTGCCATCCGCCAGCTGATCCTTAACGCCTGTCACAACATGATCCGCCTGCTGACGCACGACGATACGCTGAACCTGAGCAAATTTATCTCCCGCGAGCAGCTCTCCCCCACTGCCGCGTACCAGCTGGTGCACGATCAGGTGATCGCCCCGATGCATAGCCATCTGACCCGGCTGATTGCCGCCTATACCGGACGGAACGCCAGCGATACGGACACCATTTTGCATACCCACGCCCTGCTGGGCGAAGTGCTCGCCTTCCGTCTGGGGCGTGAGACCATCCTGTTACGTACGGGCTGGACACAATTCGATGAGGATAAAGCCGCGCAAATTAGCCAGGTCATTACCTGTCACGTTGATCTGATCCTGCAAGGCTTAACGCAAAGGAGCCAGAAGTCATGAAAAAACCTGTCGCCATCATTCTGGTGGTTGTTGTCTTGCTTGCTGCGGGAACAGGCGGCTGGCTGTGGTATCAGAGCCAGCAGGATCGTGGCCTGACGCTGTACGGCAACGTGGATATCCGCACCGTGAACATGAGCTTCCGCGTCGGCGGACGGCTGGCCTCGCTGAGCGTTGACGAAGGCGATGCCATCAAAACCGGGCAGACGCTGGGGATGCTGGACAAAGCCCCGTTTGAAAACGCGTTGATGCAGGCAAAAGCGGGCGTCGCCGTCGCACAGGCGCAGTACGACCTGATGCTGGCGGGCTATCGTGATGAAGAGATCGCCCAGGCGGCCGCTGCCGTTAAGCAGGCAAAAGCCGCCTATGACTATGCGCAGAATTTCTATAACCGTCAGCAAGGCTTATGGAAAAGCCGCACCATTTCCGCCAACGACCTGGAAAATGCGCGCTCATCCCGCGACCAGGCGCAGGCGACGCTGAAATCTGCCCAGGATAAGTTAAGCCAGTACCGCACCGGTAACCGCGCGCAGGACATTGCCCAGGCGAAGGCCAGCCTTGAGCAGGCGCAGGCGCAGTTAGCCCAGGCGGAGCTGGATCTGCACGACACCACGTTAATCGCCCCGTCTGACGGTACGCTGATGACCCGCGCCGTGGAGCCGGGCAGCATGCTCAGCGCGGGCAGCACCGTGTTAACGCTCTCCTTAACCCGTCCGGTGTGGGTGCGCGCTTACATTGATGAGCCGAATCTTGGCCAGATGCAGCCGGGCCGCGAACTGCTGCTCTACACCGATGGTCGCCCGGACAAGCCGTATCACGGCAAAGTGGGCTTCGTCTCCCCAACGGCCGAGTTCACGCCAAAAACCGTTGAAACCCCGGATCTGCGTACCGACCTGGTGTATCGCCTGCGCATCATCGTCACCGATGCGGACGACGCGCTGCGTCAGGGCATGCCTGTTACCGTGACCTTAAACGACGGGGAACAACATGAATGATGCGGTTATCCAGCTCAATAATCTGGTCAAACGCTTCCCGGGAATGGCTAAACCGGCGGTCGCGCCGCTGAACTGTACGATTCAGAAAGGCTATGTGACCGGGCTGGTGGGGCCGGACGGCGCGGGTAAAACCACGCTGATGCGGATGCTGGCGGGATTGCTGAAGCCGGATGAAGGCAGCGCCAGCGTGCTTGGCCTTGATCCCATCAAAGACGACGCGGCGCTCCACGGCATACTCGGCTATATGCCGCAGAAGTTTGGTCTGTATGAAGATCTGACGGTAATGGAAAACCTCAACCTATATGCCGATCTGCGCAGCGTTACCGGCGAAACCCGGCAGAAAACCTTCGAGCGTCTGCTGGCGTTTACCTCCCTCGGCCCGTTCACCGATCGGCTGGCGGGCAAACTTTCCGGCGGGATGAAGCAGAAGCTGGGGCTGGCCTGCACGCTGGTGGGCGAACCGAAGGTGCTGTTGCTGGATGAACCCGGCGTCGGCGTGGACCCGATTTCCCGCCGCGAGCTGTGGCAGATGGTGCACGAGCTGGCGGGTGACGGCATGCTGATCCTCTGGAGTACCTCTTACCTTGATGAAGCAGAGCAGTGCCGTGACGTGCTGCTGATGAACGAAGGCGAACTGCTCTATCAGGGCGAGCCCACCGAGCTGACGCAAACCATGGCCGGGCGCAGTTTTCTGCTACACAGCGCGCAGGAATCCAACCGCAAGCTGCTGCAACGGGTGCTGAAGCTGCCCCAGGTGAGCGACGGGATGATTCAGGGCCGTTCGGTGCGCGTGATCCTCAAAAAAGAGGCCACCGCCGACGATATCCGGCGTGCGCAGGGGATGCCTGAAATCGACATGACAGAGACCGCGCCGCGCTTTGAAGATGCGTTTATCGATCTGCTGGGCGGGGCGGGAACCTCAGAATCACCGCTTGGCGCCATTCTGCACACGGTGGAAGGCACGCCGGGCGAAACGGTCATTGAAGCGAAATCGCTCACCAAAAAATTTGGCGATTTCGCCGCCACCGATAACGTCAATTTTGCCGTGAAGCGCGGCGAGATATTTGGCCTGCTCGGGCCGAACGGTGCAGGGAAATCCACCACCTTTAAAATGATGTGCGGCCTGCTGGTACCGACCTCCGGCAAAGCGCTGGTGCTGAACATGGATCTCAAAGTCAGCTCCGGCAAGGCGCGCCAGCATCTGGGCTATATGGCGCAGAAGTTTTCGCTCTACGGCAACCTGACGGTGGAGCAAAATCTGCGATTTTTCTCCGGCGTCTACGGCCTGCGGGGACGGGCGCAGAACGAGAAAATCGGCCGCATGTGCGACGCCTTTGGCCTGACCGATATCGCCTCACACGCTACCGACGCGCTGCCGCTTGGCTTCAAACAGCGGCTGGCGCTGGCCTGTTCGTTGATGCACGAGCCCGATATCCTGTTTCTTGATGAACCTACGTCAGGCGTGGACCCCCTCACCCGCCGTGAATTCTGGTTGCATATCAATAGCATGGTGGAAAAAGGCGTGACCGTGATGGTCACCACCCACTTTATGGACGAGGCAGAGTACTGCGACCGCATCGGGCTGGTCTATCGCGGCAAGCTGATTGCCCACGGCACGCCGGACGACCTGAAAGCGCAGGCCGCCGACGACGCACAGCCGGACCCGACCATGGAGCAGGCGTTTATCACCCTCATCCACGACTGGGATAAGGAGAATCCTCATGCGCAGTAACGCCCTCTCCTGGCGCCGGGTGCGCGCCCTGTGCGTCAAAGAGACGCGGCAGATTGTGCGTGACCCCAGCAGCTGGCTGATTGCGGTGGTGATCCCCCTGCTGCTGCTGTTTATTTTTGGCTACGGGATTAACCTCGATTCCAGCAAGCTGCGGGTCGGGATCCTGCTGGAGCAGCAGAGCGAAGAGGCGCTGGACTTCACCCACGCCATGACCGGCTCGCCCTACATCGATGCCACCATCAGCGACAACCGGCAGGAACTGATCCAGAAAATGCAGGCCGGTAAAATTCGCGGTCTGATCGTCATCCCGGTCGATTTCGCCGCCAACATGGCACGCCCGGGTGCCGATGCGCCAATTCAGGTGATCACCGACGGCAGCGAACCGAACACCGCCAACTTCGTGCAGGGCTATGCGGAGGGGATCTGGCAGCTCTGGCAGATGCAGCGCGCCGAAGACCGGGGGGAGAAGTTTGAACCGCTGATTGACGTGCAGACGCGCTACTGGTTTAACCCCGCCGCCATCAGCCAGCATTTTATTATCCCGGGTGCGGTCACTATCATCATGACGGTGATTGGCGCGATCCTCACCTCGCTGGTGATCGCCCGCGAATGGGAGCGCGGCACCATGGAGGCGCTGCTCTCCACCGAAGTGACGCGCGTCGAGCTTTTGCTCTGCAAGCTGATCCCCTACTACTTCCTCGGCATGCTGGCGATGCTGCTCTGTATGCTGGTCTCGGTATTTATTCTTGGCGTGCCGTACCGCGGTTCGCTGGTGGTGCTGTTCTTTATTACCAGCCTGTTTTTACTCAGCACGCTGGGAATGGGGCTGCTGATCTCCACCATCACCCGCAACCAGTTTAACGCCGCGCAGGTGGCGCTTAATGCCGCCTTCCTGCCGTCGATCATGCTCTCCGGCTTTATCTTCCAGATTGACAGTATGCCAGCGGTGATCCGTGCCGTGACCTACATCATTCCGGCACGCTACTTTGTGAGCACCCTGCAAAGCCTGTTTCTGGCGGGGAACATCCCGGTAGTGCTGATTATCAACACCCTGTTTTTGCTGGCGTCGGCGGTGATGTTTATCGGGCTGACGTGGATGAAAACGAAAAGAAGATTAGATTAGCCATCGGATTTTGTAGGTCGGGTAAGCGCAAGCGCCACCCGACAGGAGGACGACGCGATGTTTCACCGTTTATGGACATTGATCCGCAAAGAGCTGCAATCCTTGCTGCGCGAGCCGCAGACCCGCGCCATTCTGGTGCTGCCGGTGCTGCTTCAGGTTGTACTGTTTCCGTTTGCCGCCACGCTGGAGGTCACCAACGCCACCATCGCCATTTACAACGAAGACAATGGCAAGCATTCCGTCGAGCTGACACAGCGTTTCGCCCGCGCCAAAGCCTTTACCCATGTCCTGCTGCTGCAAAGCCCGCAGGCGATCCAGCCCACCATCGACACGCAGAAAGCATTATTGCTGGTGCGCTTCCCGGCGGATTTCTCCCGCAATCTGGACACCTTCCAGACCGCGCCGATGCAGCTGATCCTCGACGGGCGTAACTCCAACAGCGCCCAGATAGCGGCGAACTATTTGCAGCAGGTAGTGAAGGACTACCAGCAGGAGCTGATGGCGGGCAAACCCAAACCCAACAACAGCGAGCTGGTGGTGCGCAACTGGTACAACCCGAATCTGGACTACAAGTGGTTTGTGGTGCCGTCGTTAATCGCCATGATCACCACTATTGGCGTGATGATTGTCACCTCGCTGTCCGTGGCACGCGAACGTGAGCAAGGTACGCTGGATCAGCTGCTGGTCTCGCCGCTCGCTACCTGGCAGATATTTGTCGGCAAAGCGGTGCCAGCACTGATTGTCGCGACGTTCCAGGCCACCATCGTGCTGGGGGTGGGAATATGGGCGTACCAGATCCCGTTTGCCGGATCGCTGGCGCTGTTTTACTTCACGATGGTGATTTACGGCCTGTCACTGGTGGGGTTTGGGCTGCTGATTTCCGCGCTCTGCTCAACGCAGCAGCAGGCGTTTATCGGGGTGTTTGTCTTTATGATGCCGGCGATTTTGCTTTCAGGGTACGTGTCACCAGTGGAGAACATGCCGGTGTGGTTACAGGATCTGACATGGATAAACCCGATTCGTCACTTCACGGATATCACCAAGCAAATCTATCTGAAGGATGCGAGTCTGGATATTGTGTGGGGAAGTTTGTGGCCGCTACTGGTCATCGCGGCCACAACGGGCTCAGTGGCCTATGCGATGTTTAGACGAAACATCGCGTAGCTTTTTCTCTTTGGTGAGCAACGACACCACCGCAGGCCCTGCGAGGATAGCCAGACCCGCCAGGGCCAGCAGCAGGTTGTTTTGCAGCACGCGTGACAACAGCCACAGGACGATCATTGCCGCACCAAAATACCAGGTGGTGGTAAGCTCTTCGAGCACATCACCCACTTCACGCCAGCGCGCGTCGTGGTGACGCTGTAAAAACAGCATCGACAGCACGGTCACGCCGTAAACCACACATAACCCTAAGCCGACACGCACCAGCGTGCCGCTCATCCAGCCCATCACCAGTACGGCCACGACCAGTAAATGCAACATTATCTGCCAGCAACTTAAACCGGTTGCGACACGAACGCGTTGTTGCCACTTCATGGCTTCTCTCCTGAAGGATTTTTCTCTGCTAATTCAGACTACCGCACTTTACGGAAAATTCCGTAACGCCGCATCTTTTTGTGACGCCTACTACACTTTATTTTCATCGGGATAGTCACCCAGGAAGGTGTTTATGAGCAAAAGAACGCAGCATTTCTCGCTTAAGGTGCTGACGATAAATATTCATAAGGGCTTCACAGCATTTAACCGCCGCTTCATTTTACCGGAGCTGCGCGACGCGGTACGCACCGTCAGCGCCGATATTGTCTGCCTCCAGGAGGTCATGGGCGCGCACGAAGTGCACCCGATGCATTTCGAAAACTGGCCCGACACGCCCCATTACGAGTTTCTGGCGGATACCATGTGGAGCGATTACGCCTACGGGCGCAATGCGGTCTACCCGGAGGGGCATCACGGTAACGCAGTGCTGTCGCGTTTTCCTATCGAGCATTATGAGAACCGGGACGTCTCCGTTGGCGAGAGCGAAAAACGCGGGTTGTTATACTGCCGCATCACGCCACCGGCGCTCGATTTTCCCATTCATGTGGGCTGCGTTCATCTTGGCCTGCGTGAGGCCCACCGTCAGGCTCAGCTACAGATGCTGGCAGACTGGACCAATGCGCTGCCGGAGGGCGAGCCCGTGGTAGTGGCCGGTGATTTTAACGACTGGCGACAGCGGGCCAATCATCCGCTGAAGGTGAATGCGGGGCTGGAGGAGATTTTTACCCGCTCACGCGGTCGTCCCGCGCGGACGTTTCCGGTGCGCTTCCCCCTGCTGCGCCTTGACCGCATCTACGTAAAAAATGCCCACGCCAGCAGCCCGACGGCGCTGGCTTTACTCAACTGGCGACATCTCTCCGACCATGCCCCACTCAGCGCGGAGATCCACTTATGAAATGCACATGGCAGGAAGGTAACCGTATTACGCTGCTGGAAAATGGCGATAACTTTTATCCGGCGGTCTTTGAGGCGATTAGCCACGCACAGCAGAAAGTCTTTCTGGAAACGTTTATCTGGTTTGAAGACGACGTGGGCAGGCAGTTGCACAGCGCGCTGCTGCAAGCCGCTCGTCGCGGTATAAAAATCGAGGTCCTGCTCGACGGATATGGTTCGCCGGATCTCAGCGACGAATTTGTTAACGAGCTCACCGCCGCAGGGGTGGTATTCCGCTATTACGATCCCGGCCCGCGTCTGTTCGGGATGCGCACCAACCTGTTCCGCCGAATGCACCGCAAAATTGTGGTGGTGGACGAAACGGTGGCCTTCGTTGGCGGCATTAACTACTCCGCCGAGCATATGTCGGATTATGGTCCCGAAGCGAAACAGGACTACGCGATCCGTATCGAAGGGCCGGTGGTTCAGGACATCCAGCTGTTCGTGCTGGAAAACTTACCCGGCAAAGAGGCCGCACGCCGCTGGTGGCGACGCCGCCATCGCCCGGAAGAGAACCGCAAGCCCGGCGAGGCGCAGGCGCTGTTCGTCTGGCGGGATAACGAGGAGCACCGGGACGATATCGAACGTCACTACCTGAAGATGCTGGCGAACGCGAAGCGCGAGGTGATTATCGCCAACGCCTATTTCTTCCCCGGTTACCGGATTTTGCACGCCATGCGCAACGCGGCCCGACGCGGCGTGAGCGTGAAGCTCATCGTCCAGGGTGAGCCCGATATGCCGATTGTGAAGGTGGGCGCGCGTCTGCTCTATCGCTATCTGGTCAAAAGCGGCGTGCAAATCTATGAATATCGCCGCCGCCCGCTGCACGGCAAAGTGGCCGTGATGGATGACCACTGGGCGACCGTTGGCTCAAGCAACCTCGATCCGCTGAGCTTATCGCTCAATCTGGAAGCGAACCTGATCATCCACGATCGCCAGTTTAATCAGACCCTGCGCGATAACCTTCAGGGTCTGATCAATAAAGACTGCGTGCGTGTGGATGAGTCCATGGTGCCGAAACGCAGCTGGTGGAACGTTGGCATCGGTGTGGTGGTGTTCCACTTCCTGCGCCACTTCCCGGCCATGGTGGGCTGGCTGCCCGCGCATACGCCGAAACTGGCGCTGGTGGATCCGCCAGTGCAACCCGAAATGGAAACCCAGGACCGCGTAGAGGCGGAAGATGGAGGGAAAACCTGATGTCGAAATCTCATCCTCGCTGGCGGCTGGCGAAAAAAATCCTGACCTGGCTGTTCTTCATTGCCGTCGCGGTCCTGCTGGTGGTGTATGCCCAAAAGGTGGACTGGGAAGAGGTGTGGAAGGTTATTCGCAACTACAACCGGACAGTCCTGCTGGGGGCGGTTGGCCTGGTGATTGTGAGCTACCTGATGTACGGCTGCTATGACCTGTTGGGACGCGCCTACTGCGGGCATAAGCTTGCCAAACGGCAGGTTATGCTGGTGTCATTCATCTGCTACGCCTTTAACCTGACGCTGAGCACCTGGGTGGGCGGGATTGGTATGCGCTATCGCCTGTACTCCCGCCTTGGCTTACCGGGCGGCACCATCACGCGTATTTTCTCGCTGAGTATCACCACCAACTGGCTGGGGTATATCCTGCTCGGCGGGGTGATTTTCACCATTGGCGTGGTGCAACTGCCTGCGCACTGGTACATCGATGAGGCCACCCTGCGCATTCTGGGCATCGTACTGCTGCTGATCATCGCCGCCTACCTTTGGGCCTGCGCCTTTGCCAAACGTCGTCATATGACCATTAAAGGGCAGAAGCTGGTGCTGCCGTCATGGAAGTTTGCCGTCCTGCAAATGGTGGTTTCCAGCGCCAACTGGATGGCGATGGGGGCCATTATCTGGCTGCTGATTGGCGAAGATGTGAATTACTTCTTCGTGCTGGGCGTGCTGCTGGTAAGCAGTATTGCCGGGGTAATTGTGCATATTCCGGCGGGGATCGGCGTACTGGAAGCGGTGTTTATCGCGCTGCTTGCAGGGGAGCATGTGTCTCACGGGACGATTATCGCTGCCCTGCTCGCGTACCGCATGATCTACTACTTCCTGCCGCTGGCGCTGGCAACGGTCTGTTATCTGGTGCTGGAGAGTCGGGCGAAGAAGCTGCGCGCGAAGAACGAGAAGGCGATGGCAAAATAAAAGCAAAACGGCAACTTCGTTGCCGTTTTTAGGGTTTGTTCCCTCTCCCTGTGGGCTGAGGGATCCCCAGTAATTTTTTTATGCAGAAGCAATAAAGTTGCTTTCTAAATGACTGAGGGCTGTCAGCGATGCCCTGGT
>NZ_JBLVYK010000210.1:0-293 GCF_048284255.1 Enterobacter cloacae complex sp.6700776
GTACTGGGGCGCCCGCAAGCAGGCCGACCTCTACCTGCACGCCTGGGCCGCCCAGGCCGCCGCCGAGTGGCCCACGCTGAGCTATGTGCCGGTGCTTTCCGAGCCTGATGAAGGCTGGGCGGGCCGCACCGGCTTCGTGCACCGCGCGGTGATGGCGGATCTGCCGGACCTCTCCGGCCACCAGGTCTATGCCTGCGGCGCGCCCATCATGGTGGACTCGGCGCAGAAGGACTTTGTCGCGCAGTGCGGCCTGCCGGCCGAGGAGTTCTACGCCGACGCGTTCACGTCCGAGG
>NZ_JBLVYK010000211.1:0-292 GCF_048284255.1 Enterobacter cloacae complex sp.6700776
CGTCAACTCCAGACCATCAAATGCCACTTTACCGTTGGCATCCGGCGTCACCGTAAAAGTGGTATTGCTGGCAAGGCGGGTGACCTGCCACTGATTATTATCGAACGAGATTTTGTAATCTGTCGCCAGTACCGCGGAGGCATCAGTTACCGTGGCACCGATCGCAACGTCACCTTTGTTTTTCGTGTTTTGCAGAACCGCGGGCTTACCGATAGCAAAGAAATCTTCACCGGCATCGCCGTTAGCATCAAATCCGGCTTTGTGTTGGGTGTTGAAAGCCTCGGCAAATGCC
>NZ_JBLVYK010000212.1:0-292 GCF_048284255.1 Enterobacter cloacae complex sp.6700776
GATCACCAAGTGCTTCCGCGACGAGGACCTGCGCGCTGACCGCCAGCCCGAGTTCACGCAGATCGATATCGAGACCAGCTTCCTCACCGAGGAGGAAATCCGCTCGATGTTCGAGGGCATGATCCGCCATGTCTTCCGCAAGGCGCTGAACGTCGAGCTGGGCGACTACCCGGTGATGAAGTACGCCGAGGCGATGCACCGCTTCGGCTCCGACAAGCCCGACCTGCGCGTGAAGCTCGAGTTCACCGAGCTGACCGACGCGATGACGACGGTCGATTTCAAGGTCTTCAGC
>NZ_JBLVYK010000213.1:0-292 GCF_048284255.1 Enterobacter cloacae complex sp.6700776
CTGTTCATCCATCGCTCAATCCACTGGACGGATGAACATGAAAAAGCCGACCTCCACGCCCCATGACGCCGTGTTTAAGACCTACCTCTCCCATCCCGATACCGCCCGTGATTTCCTGCAGCTGTATCTGCCCGAGACGCTGCTTAAAGTGTGCGATCTGCGTACACTGCATCTCGAGTCCGGGCATTTTGTCGAAGACGATCTGCGTCCCTTTTACGCCGACATTTTGTATTCCCTGAAAACCACGGCGGGCGACGGTTATATTTATGCGCTTATCGAACACCAGAGCACG
>NZ_JBLVYK010000214.1:0-292 GCF_048284255.1 Enterobacter cloacae complex sp.6700776
GCAGCGTATACTGCCCGGTCTGCTGATAACCTGCGTCGTGTCGTCTGTGCTGTCGCGGACGTTACGCCGGGATTCGATCTATCGCCATCACGTTGCCGAGCATGTCTAAGTCGACGTAGCGGCTCAGCTCACGCTGTTCGGCGCGCGGTAGATAAGGCAGCTCGCCGATCAGCGGCGCCGGCAGCTTTTTGCTGAGGACATCGATGATTTCGGCGTAGTGCGCCAGACCGGGGTTGATCCGATTGGCTACCCAGCCAATCAGCGGTAAACCGTCATTGGCGATCGCCTGGGC
>NZ_JBLVYK010000215.1:0-292 GCF_048284255.1 Enterobacter cloacae complex sp.6700776
TTTGTCGATAAAATACGCTGCGCTGGTTTGTTTGTTGTTCGTTACGCTACTTTTATTCCTGTTTTTGCAAATATCAATATTTATCAATGTGTTACTCTTGATTGCGAAATCGAGACTGGCCGAGGGAACGGCGCCTGATAGCCAACCATGGCGCAACATCACGCGAGTGTGTGATTCCGCTCTCTTTTAGGATTTTTTATGCCGTAAGTCGCTTTTTTATGGTGAAAAATTCTGAATTGCGAATTGTTGTTTTATTCCCATTTTCTGATTAACTATTCACTGTGGCCAAAGG
>NZ_JBLVYK010000216.1:0-292 GCF_048284255.1 Enterobacter cloacae complex sp.6700776
GAGGTGAAACGGTGTGAACGTGCGCGCTCTTTTCGGAATGCAGCAATATCGTCATCGGTCAGATCTACCACGCTGCGCAAAGCGTCCAGCGTTTGCTGCACGTTATCGACTTTCTCCGGCATCATTTCTATCTGGTAGATAGTGCGGTTGAGGGCCAGAGGGATACCGTTACGATCGTAGATAATGCCGCGGCTGGGCGCGATAGGCACCAGCTTAATGCGGTTTTCATTAGAGCGGGTCTGGTAGTCGGTAAAGCGAACAATTTGCAGATTATACAGGTTGGCGATAAGCA
>NZ_JBLVYK010000217.1:0-291 GCF_048284255.1 Enterobacter cloacae complex sp.6700776
GGCTGGCACAGAGCACAAAACGAAAGCCTCCCAGCGTTCTGGCGATCAAGCGGGAGTCCACTAATTCACCGCTGCGGATAGCGACATCAACTCCCTCATCGATCAGATTGACCAGCCGGTCGCTAAAGTCGAGATCCAGTTCAACCTGCGGATAAAGACGGCTAAAGGCGGTGAGGACGGGGAGCAACAGGCGGTAGCCAATGACGGGCAGTGAAATCCTCAGTTTGCCGGTGGGCTGTGAGAGACTGCTGGTCAGCTCTGACTCGGCCTCCTGGATCTGCTCCAGGATGC
>NZ_JBLVYK010000218.1:0-291 GCF_048284255.1 Enterobacter cloacae complex sp.6700776
GGTCGATCTGCCCGGTGCCGGTGAATCTCTGGACTATGACCGTGAATACCGGCAGCTGTATAAAGATCAGTTACCGACGCTGGATCTTATCCTCTGGGTGATGAAAGCGGATGACCGGGCCTGTGCGACAGATGAAACCTTCCACCGGTTCCTGCTCAAATGCGGTGTCTCACCAGGCAGCATTGTCTTCGTTATTAACCAGGCCGACAAAGCGGAACCCTCGCTGGAATGGGACAGGGAAGCACGTCAGCCCTCCACCGGCCAGCTGCTGACGCTGACCGCCCGAAGCGC
>NZ_JBLVYK010000219.1:0-290 GCF_048284255.1 Enterobacter cloacae complex sp.6700776
CCCCCTGAGAAAGGGGGAACAGATAACGTCATTGTGGGTGGCGCCCTATATCGACACCGATGATGTTTATCACCAGCCGGCGACGGTTTTATTTGTTGTCACACCATCGGCATGGGGGCAGCCCCGCATTAACTAATCAACAGCGCCGTAAAAGGCGCTGTGAAGACGCAATGAATACCGGAATTAAAACGAGTGCCCTGTGCGTTGAAAGGGATGGGCGGTAGCGTGTTTTATAGCAGGAGAGATTATGGACAATGATAAGGCGCTACTTTCTTTATGTGTGTTGTTGG
>NZ_JBLVYK010000021.1:0-73025 GCF_048284255.1 Enterobacter cloacae complex sp.6700776
AGTACTATTTCAACTGAGATTGGCGACGGGAAGCAGTACGCCAGCAGCCGTGACTTTGCGGCGGCAACAGGGCTTGTACCTCGGCAGTACAGCACGGGAGGTAGGACGACATTGCTGGGAATTAGTAAGCGAGGTAATAAAAAGATCCGAACTTTGTTGGTTCAATGTGCCAGGGTATTCATACAAAAACTGGAACACCAGTCTGGCAAATTGGCCGATTGGGTCAGGGATTTACTGTGCCGGAAAAGCAACTTTGTCGTCACTTGTGCTCTGGCAAACAAGCTGGCCAGAATAGCCTGGGCCCTAACGGCACGACAGCAAACTTATGTAGCATAACGGCAGAAATACACCGGTTTAAAGAATTACTGATCTGGTTTTGCGAATACTGATATTGATGATACTAACGGCCCACCGGCCTGTTGAGGAACCTGTAAAACGGAAAGGCTCATTGAAGCCGTATATTTTCTGGAGGTTCATCAGGCGCGGAACTCATCAAGGCGCGGGAATAAAATCCCATTCAGACGCCGGATAGATTCAAGCAAGCCAACTTGTCGTCAAAATCGGTGTTGCAAAAACGGGAGTGACCATAGATTCCGTTTTCTGAGACGACCCCATCTACGTCAGGTTTCCGCTTTGGTTCGCTGGTGGCCGTCTCAGCTTGTTTTAGGGTGGAACGTGGATAGGCCAGGTTATATGCTGCGCCTGTGGTCATTTGCTCGATGACCGCAGGTGCATAACCTTCTGCTTCCAGCTTACGATATGCAGCCCGGTAGTCTCTTTGGGTTTTCAGCGGGTATATCTTTCCGCCTTTACCATCGAAAGCGATAAACCAGAAATCGTCCGTGCCAGTTTCCAGATTTCTGCAACGTTTCAGATGCCATCCGCCTTCTCTCGCCCAGATGGTACGGTTATTTCTGGCATTCGTTTTGTCATAACCGTTCTCGTCAAGCCAGCTATCAAAGCTGGTCAGCCCCAGATCCTGAACCTCCAGAGAAGGCACTCGAATGACCTGCAAGGTATGGCGGGGTCTTGGCTCTCTCATCTTGATCTCTTCCTAGCGCTGGTCTGGGAAATACGGATATTGCGGGCCATATTCATAGTCATGCGGGCCTGGCTCAACTTCCCAGAATGGACGGCCGCTAATTGTCTTTGGACCGCGCTCGTTTACGATGTCTTCTACATCCTGAATATTAAATGGCATCGTTGCCAGTAACAGCTGATCTTCGGGTGTCAGCGTCACAGTTGCACCGTCGATACGGCTGTAAAGGTCGGCAAACTGTTTACCTGCACCGTGCAACCGGTGCTCCGCTACACTTCTGATTGCGTGTAAGTCCAGCTCCGCCGCTTCCATGCGATCCACGTATAGTTTCATTTCTTTACGCAAAGCGCTCAGCTCACGGGCTTTAATAAACCCGCAGGCGTACCCACCCAGGGCGATAACTGCAATGATTGCTAAAATTGCCATTTTTTTCTCTCACGTGATTGCGGCCGTTACTCTAGTCTTAATGTGAAGTCTGGGAATTCGCTGGATGTTAAGTACGTTTTCATCCCCAGACTGACAGATGCTAAGGCGCGATCCCAACACTCCATTTGTAAGTATCAGGCCCATCTTCTCCGCTGGTGGCATCTGCTACAATCTGTGCATAACGTTCTCCAGCAAGTTCTCTTACCATCTGATCCACGACCCATTGCAGATGATGCATTTCATCGGTTCCGCCGTAACGACAAGCCAACTCAATAGCCCGCTCTATTCTTTTTTGTTCTTCAGTCATACTGAATCCTCACGCTTACATCAGCTATTCTGAAAACATGCACACTATAAATTGCGGCTGTCATTTCTCAGCCAGGCGCCTGCATTGCTGCCTCATTCCATCAAAAATACTTTCCGCAAGCTGCTGGGGGAACTGGTCCGGAAGAAGCCCGCTAACACGTTCAATGACACCCGGGGTTCTGGCGATGATTTCCTCTATCATCGCCTCTGTCTGCTGTTTACTCAGGCCGGTTATCTCACCATGCCTGATCCAGTGGCGTCGTTGTATTCGATATATCTGGTAATAGTTGCTACTGCCACGTACGGCCATCGCCAGTTTGCACTTCTGCCAGGATATCTGATTGTTCCCATGACCGATCACCGGCCATGCCGACAACACATCATAGAGTGGTGTAAGGTGATAACGTCCCTGTGGCCCAATAGAAATACTGAAATTTTTAGCGTGGCCATCTGTTGCGGCCATCATCCAGAAAACTATCTGCGTCATAAAAAACTGCGCTTTGTCACGCTCAGCACGGTCTGAATTACTCAGAACTTCCATAATTTCCGATATACCTGGCCCGCCGTCCGCCTGATATTTTCGTAATGGCGAAATGCCCAGGGCCTGACACATATCCTCCTGGGGTAAACGAATGATCCATTGTCCGTTTCCTGACCATTTTCGGTCAAAACGTTCTACCACCAGCGCTTTCTGATCTTCAAAGTGAGCAATCTGCGTTCTTGCCACGGGGAGCCCGTACTGTTCGAGAAGTACCGAGCAGAGCCATTCATTTTCAACCGACGAGCGCATGTCGGCTTTCATGTTCCCCACAAGTCCGAGCGGTAGCTTGAATATATGCGTCGTTGGTGTATTACCCTCCGGCATACACCACCGATCTTCATGCCACAGTAGGGCTGTTTTCTCCTGAGCACCGGCAATAGATAAACGTAAGTCGTCGTTATCTTCTGGCCTGCCCGGTAGCAATGTCTCCGTGGTATTACGCAAAGTTGCCGCAATTTCTGATTCAGTAAGCGGGTGATACTTCACGGAATATAAATCTGTGGGTTCATCTCCGTCATGAAGCAGCTGTATCGCGCCCACGCAGTCTTTTCCCAGCTCCGTCAGAAGATCAAAAGGCTCCAGGCTATCGGCCTTGTAACGCATTGCCAGACGTCTGCGTATGCCTTCGCTGTCCGGGAGTAAATTATCAAAATAGTCACGTACCACATTTCCACGCCAGACCTGGTTCCCGGGAGTAAAAGGAAGGGACAATGACAGCGGCCTTCCCTGTTCGTCTGCACTCCAGTCAGGAAGGTATTGTAAGCTGTCTACCCCTTTACTTTTTTCCCAGTATCCGACTTTGATTCCGTTCATCCAGATTGCCAGACGCTGCTGTTTCCGGCTCATATCGTTACCATTTCTCCTGTCGTGCAGGTGAGTTTGATTTAAGCATTTCTTCCGTCTGCTTCCCCTCTGAAGAGGCGGTTGTCGAGGAGAAGCTGATTTTTACGCCCAGGATAGAAAACACCTTGAATAGCCGTTCAATGCTCGCACTGGCAGGGTTGGCTTCCAGACGTGAGTATGTCTGTTGAGTGACCCCTAACCTTTCGGACAGGTCTTTTTGCGTCAGGCCATTCGCCTTGCGAAAACCAATGAGCAAGGGACGCAACTGGTTGAGCGTGTTTAACGGGTAATCATTATTGATCATAAGCTGGCCTCAGTAGTTCCTCTGATACACCTTGTACGCTGTTTTCTAAACATACACCCTAAAAGCTGTAATATCAAATTAACAGCCTAAAAGCTGTTAAATAGAGAGTACAACCTTTAGGCTGTTACTAAGTGGCAGCATAAATCTTTATGAGGTTTGATATGAGAGAACTATCAATAATAAGCCGTTACGCTCGTACAGCATCCGGTAAGAGAGCTGACAGATCAGGATCATCGGTAAACGAGAAGCGGAGTATCTTATGGCCCTGTTGTGAGCTGTATAAATAACTACGAGCTACTCTCTGCCTCGGGGAGGAGGCAGAGAGAGTATTAAAAGCAAAGGCAGACATTTTTAGCAGCTGGTGGGCTATGGGGTTCCGGAGGTGCTCCGGTGAATGTTACTTGACTGGCAAGTTTCCTGCTATGATGGTCAATGCCTCGATGCTGTCTATATTGTTCTGAAGCCGTTCCAGTTCTGCCTTTTCAATACCGGCCCAAAGCTTTAAGTGTCGCTGATAAAGGGACCACTTGAGTGAGTGAAAACCATTCCAGGCCAACCCCATCCAGGAGGCGTAATTCGCATTGAGAATATTGCCGGTGATATACATTTTACCTGCGTTAACAGCACTGGAAGTTCCATAACCCAGGGCAAGCATCATCCGGAAGCGTGGATTTAGCCGCAACGGCATGGTATCCAGTAAGGTCTCCCCAAAAGCTCCTTTTCCCAGCGATACCTGTTTCGCCACATAGAAAACCCGCATCAAAACTTCCATTATGCTCATCGGAATACTTGTCACGATAAACTGACGAAAGTCATACCCGTTGACATACATGTACTCTATTTGTTTGCCGAAGTTAGAACTCCCCACAGGGATCCCCTCAAGCATACGAAGTAGCCCCATAAAAGGAGCCGGTAACCCCATGCCACGGTTTCCTTTTGCTGAGGGGGCATTAACATCCGATGCCAGGTGTCCAAACATTCTGGCGATGAGCCTGAAAATATTGGTTTCGTCTGTAACGCCTTTACTGGAAGGATAAACCACGATCTGTCCATTCTGAACCACCGTACAGGTCCCGTTCAGCATATCCTTTATACCGAAAATAATGCCCAGTACGGGATCGTGTGACAAAGCTCTTAAGCGGTGATTTGTGGGAGACAAAACGCCACCGGCCGCACCCACTAAATCGCTGCTGATCGAACTGTCTGGTGCCCCTATAGGGAACAAATCTGAGAGTTTTGTACTCAGGTCCTCCGGCAAAATGGCATTGAAGGCTTTCTGCACCTGTTTATTGAAAATACCATCCACTTCTGCCGTAAAGCTCACCGTAGGTTTTGGCGGGGCTCTGACGCAAAGTAAATCCAGCATGGATGCTATGAGCCCGCATCCGCAGGCAATAGCATAATCCCAGGCGTCGAGTGCGTAGCGATCATTAAATTCTTTAATATGATTCTGGATCCGGGCATCTACAACAGCCAAGTCATCCGTGGAGAGTATTGTGGCCAGTCCAATATCACCGCATACACGCTGGTTAGCCTCGCTATATATAGTCTTGAGACCAGTAGAATGCATGGCAGTATCTGAAGGGGTCATTTCTCGCAGATGATGTTCTTTAAGCGCCAGATGCTCCGCTTCATCAAGTTCAGTGCCGCTGATTAGCCCGGTCAACTGTGCCTTAAGGCTCTCTATATCACTGTTAATTGTCTCGTGAGCGTTCGCGATATCCTGACCACGGAGCTGAATATAACGGATGGCCCTGAACTCATCATCATAAGGAGACTGACTCATGTGTTTACCTCACCGCGACCAGGCTACCTTTTGGAGCTTTCTTAGTAAGCATGTCGATTGTTGCCTTGATGCCAGCAATTTCTGCCTTAAAATATTCCGCATTCGACATCAACCTTTCCTGAACTTCGTAGAGCTTTTGGATGGCCTGACTAAGGGCGGCTGTCAGTTTCGCATTTTTTTTGTGTTTCACTATCGCGTACCCGCCAATCCCTAACACAGCTACAGGTGCGGCCAATACCGCAATGCCTGCAACCATACCGCCACCGACGATAGACCCTGCTGTAGCGAGCCCGGAGGTTATGCCTGCTGCTGACACTCCCGTTGTACCAAGCGTATAGAGAGCACCGAAGGAAGCCGCTGCGCCTACGCCTGACCCCGCCAAAGCTGCTGCGCCCTCAGTAATACCCGGGAACTTATTTTCAAGCGCCTGAAGAGCACTTGTAACTTCATCCATTGCCTTCTTGCGAATTTTTTCGAGCTCTTCAGTTTCGGTAGCGTCCATTACAGGCCTCGTATTCATAACTTGCTGTGTGATAGGTGAAAAAGAGCACCATAAAAGTGATGAAGAAATCATGACTTACTATTGTGGCACTTTCGAGTTCATGTTTGTCAGTTTCAATGCTGTTGCTGTTAGTAAGGGCAGACGCCATATCGGGCAGACCCAAAATAACTATCGTGCCAGCGTCATTTTGGAACTGACTTTGCTAAAAATCAGTAGCGGACTGAACAGACATGTGTGGATTTGAATCTGGGCAGGTTCCAGACATTATTCCAACCAGACTTCCAATGACAAAATGCTCGTCATTCTCGGAGACGACATAGGGTCCACCAGAGCAACCATCGGTGTTGAAATGTGCTATTACAAAGCGAGTTGTGAGATGTTGGGGAGAATGATTTGAGCAATTTAAAGGCCAAATGCCTGAAACTTCACCAGGGAATGTCGAAATTGTTGTCTCATTCATTGGATATCCGACACCCAATGTACCCATGCCAGCTGCGGGAGCCAGGACCTTAAAGTAACTACTTACAGGCTGTTGTATTCCAGCTGGTAATACGATTTCTGCACTGTCAACAAACGGAATGCCGTCTTTAAAGTCTGCCCTGTCATTAGCCTCATTGAGAATGAAATCGACTAGAACAGGCTCTTCGTTCACCAGTCCTTGATGGTTAAGAAATTTGACGTAAAGTTTAAGTGTATTGCTGACGGGATAAATTTTTCCAAGAGCATTGGTAACAACATGGGCTGCGGTGAGAATCTTTTGCTGCTGACCATTATCGAAACCAAACGCAGTTGCTTCGAGATGGCTACTAAAATGAGGATCATTGCTTACATAGATTTTACAAACGTAGTTTTCAAACATTATTTCCTCCTTTTGCCGGTACCTAATCAGTTACACGGCTGCATGTTATAAACAACTAAACTCGCTTCCTGATATTTGAGTTTGTATGTTTTGCCAGGCACCAGCTCACCTCTGAAACACGGTTAGTCTCCTCCATGACATGGTTATGGCGATGGTCAGAAACTGTTATCGACGAAAGGCTGGAATTCCTTTAATGGCATTATCCATTTCAAGTCGTATGTCCTGAACGGGAGCGTATATTTTTATGATTCCAGATCTTAACCCTGAAACATTCCCCGTATCAAAACTGACCCGTTACAGATAAGTCACCACCGGTGCTGTCGATTAATTTAGTGAATTGCATGTCCTCATCCCATAAAGGGTAGGGCCTACCCCCGGCATCGAGCAAACCTGACCACCCTGCCCTTATTAAGACCCCACATGCGGCAATGGTGCCCTGTCCACGCCGCCCGCGAACTTTGAGGAAATGGGGAGAAAATAAAAAGAAAACAAAAAGTTATCGGCTGAAGTACCGGCGCAGATCGGGAATCAGGCGAAGCCTGACAGCACGTTAGGGCCTGGCAGGGGGCTTGAGGGATGAGGACATGCAATTGTGATAACCTTCCCGCCACGGGGTCGGTTAAATTCGTATCCTGCCGGTGCAATTCCAACGGCCGCGTTACCAGTTCGCCGGGTAGCATGGCCAGCAAAGCCAGGCATCGAGCACCCGGGTTTCACTGACGGCCGCTGCATAGACGCCGGTATCCGGGAAGAAATAAACCGGGGTGGCGTTGTTCAGCTGGTCGCCTTCATCGGCCAGAGCGCCGATCACCTCATGAGGCTTAAGCAGCATATCCGTTAAATATTCATCCGGGTGGATGGCATTCAGCGATATGGCCATCTCCAGAAATTCATCCAGGGTATGGCGGGTACGATACCCCCGGAAAACCTCGTATGAAGGCGTGACGCATTCACCATCCAGGGAACAGGCATCGTAACCGGCCAGCTGCTCTTCGGTGAGTCCGGAGGCATGCTTTGCCACAAGATTCGTAAATTGCTCTTTATCGTCCATCACAATCCTTACGCTGTAGGGGCCTGTTTGTGTTATCACTGCTTCCGGTTTTTACTTCGCACAACCCGGCAGGTATCCGGTCGCCCGGGCGTCCTTTGCGGTCTTGTTCGCCCTTCGCCTGAATTACGTCAAATCCCTTTCACTACCCGGCCGCAGGGTGACACCTCCCCTTTTCTCCGGAAGCGAAAGAGGAAGAACAGTTTAACAGCCCGGATCCTCAATAATTTTCGCGTAACGGACTAAATAACCGGTTTATGCAGCTTCTGATAACCACAGACCGCGATAGAATAAAACGTCTGGTGAGGAACCGGAGTGTTATGTAAGCGGGGGGTTTAACTGGGTATCTGTGTAGTCCTATTTAGCCAGATATCCCGAATAAAAACCTCAACGATTAGGTAAACGAAATGGATGGATTCTGGTCGATGTTCTGTTTGTTTGTCGTGGTAGTTTCACTGCATAAAGCCCTTTCTGTAGCAGCAGCACGAGCAGACGCAGCAAAATTAAATATGCTTCTCAGAATGAGAAAGTTTAAAAAGTAGCTTTCAAGACATCTGAGAATTCTTTTAAATCCTCAGAGGAAGTTATATGTTTAGGCTATTTGCAAACTAAGGTTGGAATTCCATCATTCTAGCCTTAGATCTTTGATCAAGTGAAGTTGCTCACTTGGTTGGATTTTACCGTTTCCTGACGGCTTTTCAGAAGCGAGGGCTGGTTGGAATGCCTTCCAGCTAGAAGTCTTGCAGATGCTCTCCGGGCATTAACTCATTGTCGAATCTGCACCAGTATCACTAGGTTGTTGAGCGGGCGATTAGCTTTTTCACTGAGCCGCTGTACACTCGACTGCTTCAAGAAGCACTACTTACCATTTGCCTGCCGTAAGGTCTGTTCTTAGCTGGATTTTTTTGGGAGGATACGCAGTCATGACAACTCAATCCAGCTCAATACAATACGCTTACGCGCTAGACGGCGAGGGCACCCTCACGCACATTGGCGCTGCCCTGCGCTCACATACTTACACCTGCCCAGGTTGTAAGAGCCCCCTGACCCCGGTAATGGGCGAGTTCAACGCTAAGCACTTTCGCCATTCGGAAGAATGCTGTGCCCTTGAAACCTATCTTCACAAGTGCGGCAAAGAAGCATTCTTCTATCGCTACCAACAAGCTCTCAGCCGTGAAATGCCTATTAGCCTTGAGCTGGAGCGCCGGGTTGCCTGTAATGGTTCTCGTTTAGCCTTGGTTAGAGACGAAGCACGTCAGTGCGTAAAATCCGTGCCTGCACGCTACAACTTGACTCAATTTTTCGATCAGGCAGAGCTGGAAAAACACGATAAGGTCACAGGGCTGCGACCAGACGTGATGTTGTATGATACGACTGGCGAAAGGCGTTGCTACGTAGAGATTTGTGTCACACACCCCTGCTCTCAAGACAAGATCGAAGCCGGTATCCCGATTCTTGAGTTTAAGGTCCAATCTGCCTCTGATATTCAGATGTTGCTTACCGGGGCCTACTCGATCAAGGAGAAGATCCTGAGAGTATTCAACTGGCTTCCCCCGTTTCAATCTGTGGACACCTGTAGCGGCGTCTGCTCAGTAGGTAACGTGGATATGTCTGTCTGGAGTTTAAGTGGTTCCGGCCGACTCAACGAACAAACGATGCCGCTCGCTGAAGTGGATTTAACAATCAATTCTGACGTGAACACATGGCCTAGATCGTTAGGGGCCGCTGAGCTGGCTGATAACTTACGAGCTTTTATCCGTCACGCCGATCCTCATTCACTATTTCCCAACTGCATTATGTGCGAGCAAGCAGGCCGATGGGAGGATGGCTATCTGCAATGTCACAGTAAGGCAAAGATCGTTCCCTACACCGAGGCCCGTCAGTGCGCCAATTACAAGGTTAAGGCATGACCAAAAGACTGACTTGGGAGCAGAAAAGTATTGTCAGCCATGACACCGGACATGCGTTGGTAAAAGCCGTACCTGGTAGCGGGAAAACAACCACACTTGTAAAGCGCGTTGAGCGGCTGGTCAAGACGGGAACTGATCCTCGCTCCATTCTGATCCTGATGTACAACAAGTCGGCGCAGGTGAGCTTCACGGAGAACTTGAAGACGGCACTGATGTCGAGCGTGATTCCAGAAATCCGCACGTTCCACAGCTTGGCCTTAAAGATTGTTGGTTACGGAGAACGCCAACAGATAATCAAGAAGAAAGACCTCATTACTCCAAGCGACTACCGCTATGAGCAACTGGTAAAGCAAGCCTACCGCTATGGCTTTGACCATGAGGCGAATTATATTGACCCCAATGAAATTGAAAACTTCGAGCTGTTTATTGCTCGCTGCCGGGCGGCGGCCGTAACTCCTGTTGATGCTGCCAATGATCCAACGTTCAGCAACATCAAACGGGAGTTTATTCACGCCTATGGCCGCTATTGTGAGCTGCTGGAGGAAAACAGTCTGCGAACCTTTGATGACTGTTTGATTGAGGCTGTCGCACTGTTGCGTAATGACAGCAGCCTTGGTGCCCACTTCAAGCACATCATTGTTGATGAATATCAGGACGTTAACCTGATACAGCATGACATGACCCGCTTGCTATCTAAGTCGGATACGTCGGTTATGGCTGTTGGTGATGTTAACCAGTGTATTTATGAGTGGCGTGGTGCTCGACCAGACTTTATCGGCGGACTGTTTGAAAGGCACTACCCGAATACGAAGGTGTTTCAACTGTCATGCACGTTCAGATTTGGCCATGAGCTTTCCTTGATGGCTAACTCGGTAATTCGGCGCAACTCTACAAAGCTGACCAAGCTTTGTGTCAGTCATCCTAGCACCCCCAAAACAGAGGTCAGATTGCACTTTGATAACTGCCTATCCAAGGTGCTATCAAACCTCTCGGTGAGCAGTGGAACACAAGCCATATTGTCCCGCACTAAGGCGAACCTTGCTGAGGCGGAAATTGCTTTACGCCTGTGTGGGCTACCTTATCGCTACCTCAATGGTTCAAGCGCATTACACACCCGCACCGAAATCGGGATACTGGTAGTTGGCGTCTTGCTGTCTGTGTACGGCGATCTGCGGCTACTGGAAAACCATCCCAACAAACAAGCGATTGTTTACGGCTTTCTGAAGGAGGCTGGTTTTAGATGGCAGAAAGGGCAATTCAAAGCGGCGCTCAGTGGATTGATGGCTCCGCACGCCGACCTATGGTCTGCTCTAGGTCAGTTATTCGAGGGCGCACAATACCAAAAAGATCGGCTGGGCAGGCTCGCCACTATCTGCCAGAAAGACGGAGAGGAAACGCCTGCTATCGATGTGTTACGACGCCTGAGTATGGAGGGTTTCATTGATAGTGTTGGCTCTGAGGGTGTAACTCGCACTGGATCGAACGACCAGCAACGAGGGGTCGTGAGGATCGGGGAGCTACTTGACTCCAGTAAGATCGATTCCCGCACGTTTTTAAACCTTATCTTGAATCCAGGCGAGGCTGCTACTGACTGCGATCCCTTCATCCTTTCCACACTGCATGGTTCCAAGGGGCTGGAGTGGGATAACGTAATACTGATCGGGCTGAATGAGCAGGAATTTCCTGGCGGCAAACCCGATGATGTTTACAGCGTTCGCACATCGATGAACACCCCTCCGGCCGAAGAGGAAATCGAGGAGGAACGTCGGCTGTTTTATGTCGGTATCACTCGCACAAAACAGCAGCTAAATCTGGTGGTCCCTCTTGATGAAGGGCTTGCGCGGTGGCTCAAAAACCGCTGGGATAGCACCCCGAAGAAGTCACCGATAGCTACTCGCTTCGTCTATGAGGCTGGCTGGACTGCTTGTGCGGTTACCAGTGATGCGATCTATAACAGCACGGTAGAGAAACAGAAGGCTGACTTCAGCAAGTTTCACCAATGGTATCTAAGAGATCTTCAGCGGCTAAAAGTCTAGGGCTACCGATACTTTTCGATTTCAGACAGGTGCTCGTTATCCAGATCAATTGTGGCTTTTCTTTCAGAAGCGAGCTTCTTCGCTCGCTTTGCATACTGAAGCCCCTTGGCTGGCTGCTCTCCGCGTAGGATCTGTTCAGCCTGCTTGCTCGTGCTGTGCCCCAGAAAGCGTTCGTACTGCTCGTCAGATACCTCAGTGCCGATCAGTCGTTCGATCCAGCCGCTTTTCGGCGGGTAACTTACGCCCAGCGCAAGCAACTGCCTTTTCTGTACCCACTATTTCCGGCGCGGCCGGCTTCAATCAAGGCTTTGGTTAGAACTACAGCCATTTGGGGACTCTCATACACAAACCTGAACCATGCGGGTCTGATTGGCGGTCAAGATAGCAGCGCATCGAAATCAACACTGAACTCTGCTTCTAAGAACTCAATCGTGGCTGGTTGGCTATCGAGCGATGCTTCCCGTGTAGACTCCAGTGCGCACTCCAATCGACGCAGCAGAGTAAACGGCAAAATGATCTTGCCGAAGTCGGTATGCTTGAAATCCCCCCCCACAGGTCTTCCGCGTTCTTCCAAATGAAATCAGCTTGCGAAGCAGCCGAACCTACGAACTCTGCCATCTTGGCCTCCAACCAACTTTTGCACGAAACGGCACATCTTCCAAAAGAGGGTTGTCAACCAAGTTTTGCACAAAACGGACTTTGATCCATTTCTAACTAAAATCTACAATCCAACCTCAGATTGCAAATAGCCTATGTTTATTACAGATGGTATGGTTCGTGTTTTTGTTTATTCGATGGCAACTGTACTCTTTCTGCCGCTTGGCTTGTTGAAAAGCACGTGGTGGTTTTCACCATTGTTTGCGATAGCTGCTATTGATTACTTAATGTTTCTGCGTCGACAAGGCTAGTTGCTGAACCTCATACCTCAGAGCAATCTGTATGTTTTTTACACCACTGGTTAAAAGGTCAGGCTACGTTCCTGACGTTTTTTAAAAAACAGTTTTATGTTTGATGCGTTACTGGTCTGTCTGGTAACCCAGTGGTACATTACCATTATTAAGGCTGGCTGGCGGTGGTGCATCATGCTTAAACGACCCTCTCTGAGCGTACTTTCCGACAGTCCTGTGCACCGCACCACTTACCCGGCAGGCCTATGTCTTGGTTATTCTTCGTTGTACCTTTTTCTTCAGCTTTATCCCTGACATGTCTGTCTGAACAGTTCTAAGCAAACCGGAATGTTGTCATGGCCAAAGTACAAGGGCTCTTTGTTGGATACCGAAAATTCGCTGTTGATCGTGACTGGCTTCGTCAGCAGGAAGAACAACGTTATCGGGATCGCCAGCGACAATTTGATGAATGGTCCAGGAAATGGGTCACTGTAACCAGGCTCAAAGAGACTCGTTTATGGACTGACGGAGCCATCAGGCGATGGTTGGGTGAACCTCAGCAGCAGGGTAAATATAAAGTTTTCCCCGTTGAAGCGGTTTTGGCTGCTGAGAAGTTGAATGAGTTTCGGCTCTGGCTTAAACCCCGACTGGAAAAGAAACGTGCCCAGCACCACCACTTTTTAATTCCATTTCTGTAAAGTAGAAACAACGGCAGTTCCGGCCGCATTCAAGGCTTCGGCATCTGGTCAGAAATAAAGCGCCATTTTTCAGTATAAGGGAGGTTAGATAGTGGAAGGTATTGAGACACTGAGTTTGCAGCTTGATGAGAATGAAACTATGGCCCTTGCTCAATTAGTTAAACGTCTGAGCTGGAGCGATCTTCGTGGCTGTGCTGTGAGTGACGAAGAAGCCTGGGTAATGAAAAGCGCAATTGAAAAATTACAACAGGCGTTAAGGGAAGAAGGTTATGCGCCTCGATGAGGCTGGCTTCGTTCTTTATTCCGATAACAAATTTGCTTAAGGACTAACTATGAGCCAGCACTGGTATGAGGTGAAAAGCAATCAGGGAATTGTTCAGGTGATTGTTGGGAGAAGATATTAATGTAATGCGTTTCTGCATTACATCAAGCAGATTAGCTTTTTCTGGTCAAAATAGACGATGTGATTTTTCTTTAGCCGAAGTCCATCCGCTCCCCACGCAACCGGTAAAGGTTCGCAGGTTTAATAAAGATAGGTTTCGTATCTCCCTAAGGGTGGGATAGGTAAACTCATAATGGCATCTGTGTTTACTATGTAAGTATTCGGGTAAAATTCATCTAATACAGTAAAGTTTAGTTTCTTACAAAAGCTTAATAAATATGGGTTTTTCACGTCTTCTATTACAACATCGCACCAGGGATTCGATTCACAGCAAAGCTTCAGAAAAGACTTAAACCATCCCTTGTTTTGTATTTCTTCCGGAAGCCGTACCACATGTATGGTCAGACAATCTCCATGATAACGATTAGTACTTTGTCTAAGCCCTACAACAATCCCCTTTTCTTGAATCTGTACACCTGCCTGATGCTCTTTCATGTCGGGCGTATAGTGCCTTGCTCTGTTTAACCAGGCCACCAGCTGCTGAGCCGTACTTGGTGATTCTTCAGCTATCCATTTCAGGTACTTGATGCGGTCCATATGCGCCTCCCTGTACGATTTCCAATGAACAAAGGCTCTACAGTATTAAGCTGCTGTAGAGCTCATTCAACCAAGCTCAAACTGTGCGTATTAAAGGATGCCTAACCTTTTTGTTTCATCGATCCACGGTCTGAATTCTTCCAGTAGATTATCATATAACTTTTCATCGCTAATCGAACCGAAATCATCCATGGCAAAGAAGTGGGTGTTATCAACCCGGCGGTCAGTAAAGTCATCCAGATTTTTGAGGATACCGTAGCTTGAACCACCCAGGCCGACAAACTTCCAGAAGATGGGGTAGTTGGCAGAACGCCGGATTGCATCTTTAATCGCCCGGGTCTTGCTGATCCCGCCATCGGTAATAAATACAACATACACCGGGATTTTCGAGTCCTTAAAGTAGTCGACTATTTCTTCCATCACAGGAGGCTCGTTGTTTGTCCCTCCGAGGCCCGGCAGGTTCTCCCAGGCTGAACGCTTTCCAGCCCCGCGAATGGACTGAATATATGTGTCCAGGTTGTCCAGTGTGACGTTTGGATACTTCTTATGCTTCTCTCCAAATCCCCAGACATCCATTTCACCGTCGTCGTCGAACTGGGCGGCAAGAACGGCGATGCGGTCCAGCACAGACTGAACGTTACCCTTACTGAACTGGCCACTCATTGAGCCGGATGCGTCAAGTACAAATGCAACCGCTGCCTCAAGGGTGTCCAGTTTATTTTTAGTAAGACTGACCGAGGCTTTTTTAGCGAGGCTTACAAGGCGCGGAGATCTGGTTTCCAGTTTCTTTTCCAGACTGATACGAGCAGGCTTTGCTGGCTGCGGAGCTGGCTGTGCGACATCAACGCCATAGCTAATGGCCAGAGGCTCAAGACCACCGTTGAAACCCTGCCCGAGCGCACGAAGCTTCCAGGCGCCATTGTGCCGATATACTTCACCCAGGATAATTGCTTTCTCACTGCGGCCCTGAGTCTCAGCCTGGAACTCAGCGATTCCTTGAGCCTGCATGCTCAACGAACTGAGCCCACTGATGGTATCTTCACCATCAATGACAACTGTGATTGCAATTTTACTGATGTTCGCAGGAACACGATCCAGTGCTATCTCAATGCTGGACTGCTGAGAACCGGTAACGAGCTTTACTGCCCCTTCAGGAGAAGACAGATTATTGTAAAAGATAAAGTCAGAATCGCCGCTGACCTTTCCCTGAGCATTAAGCAGGAACAGGCAGGTATCGGGTTCGCCTTTAAAGCCGGATTTGGTAGGGTACTGAAGATTCAGCCTGATCGCAGATTGCTGAAGTGGTATGTTTTGTCCGGATTGTAGATTCACATTAACTCTCCTGATTTTTGATTATTTTAAAGCGCAGCGTTTATATAGGTTCCCCTGGCTTAGTTCAGGACGCTGGATTTCTGGTGAGGCGTATATATGGTGTGACACCATATTTCATCACGTTGAAGTTTCTATACCTGTTGAATTGGAATTTCCATTGGTCGGGTATTTTATCTTCCAGAACCCGTGCCTTCATAAGTCGCAAACGTAACATATATCAGAGGGGCATGCTGTTGATATAAGGCACGGAATACAGGCTTTAACCAGCAACCAGAGAAAAATC
Source organism: Enterobacter cloacae complex sp.6700776 (assembly GCF_048284255.1). NCBI lineage: Bacteria > Pseudomonadati > Pseudomonadota > Gammaproteobacteria > Enterobacterales > Enterobacteriaceae > Enterobacter > Enterobacter cloacae complex sp.6700776. The sequence goes on from NZ_JBLVYK010000021.1 coordinate 15,780, forward strand.
CGTTTCCTGCCTTTAAAAGGCTCACGTCAGAATTAACATCTCTCTGCTTTCTGAGATTCCCGAACCCTTTCTGCCCCCCCCCTCCTGATAGCGGATCGCAACCAAAAAAAACCCCGGCATTGCCGGGGTATGATTCAGCGTTATTTTAGATGTTAACGCCGTGCTGGGAGGCAAGAGCCGCCAGGCCACCGGCAAAGCCCTGACCGACAGCTTTAAACTTCCACTCAGCGCCATGACGATACAGTTCACCGAAGACCATAGCGGTTTCGGTTGAGGCATCTTCAGACAGATCGAAACGGGCAATTTCCGTGCCGTTGTCGTTGTTGTAAACGCGCATGAAGCTGTTGCTCACCATGCCGAAGTTTTGTTTACGCGCTTCTGCATCATAGATGGTAACGGCAAACACCAGTTTTTTGATATCTGCTGAGACTTTGGTCAGATCGATTTTGACCTGCTCATCGTCGCCGTCGCCTTCACCGGTACGGTTGTCGCCCTGGTGCTCTACCGCGCCATCAGGGCTGGTTTTGTTATTGAAGAAAATGAAATGCGCATCTGACAACACTTTACCGTCTTCGCCTACTGCGAACACGGAAGCGTCCAGGTCAAAACCCTGACCATCGGTTACACGGGCATCCCAGCCTAGGCCAACCATAGCAACATTCATGGTTGGTGCTTCTTTGGTCAGAGATACATTGCCGCCTTTTACGAGAGAAACTGCCATTTTTAGCTCCTGCAAACAGTTGAATGAGGGCTGCATTAACAGCCCCGGGTAGAAAAGTTACTTTTTGATCAGGACGCGTTAATGCCGTACTGAGCACATACAGATGCCAGACCACCAGCATAACCCTGACCTACTGCGCGGAATTTCCACTCACCATTGTGGCGATACAGCTCGCCGAACAGCATGGCAGTCTCAGTGGACGCATCTTCGGTCAGATCGTAGCGAGCAACTTCAGTCTGGTTATCGTCATTAACCAGACGAATAAACGCACCGGATACCTGACCAAAGCTCTGGCGACGAGCCTGAGCATCGTGGATGGTCACAACGAAGATGATCTTGTCAACTTCAGACGGGACGGCGTCCAGTTTAATTTTCAGCGATTCATCATCACCATCGCCCTCACCGGTGCGGTTATCGCCGGTGTGCGTTACGGAACCGTCGGATGACGTCAGGTTGTTATAGAAGATGAAATCTGAATCGCCGCGCACTTTGCCGTTTGAGGCCAGCAGGAATGCTGAAGCATCCAGGTCAAAGTCCTGACCGTCTGTTGAACGCGCATCCCAGCCAAGGCCCACCAGGACGTTTTTCATTGACGGAGCTGCTTTACTTAGGGAGACGTTCCCGCCTTTGGAAAGAGAAACACTCATAAAATAACCTCTTCGATTAGTAATTGTTCAGGTTAACACTTAAGGGGATTAACTCCCCTTTTCCTCAGATTCAGGTTTGCCCGGGAACATGACGCTTGCGAGAATGCCCAGCGCCAGTACACCCAGTACAACATACAGGCTGGTTGTTGCCGCGATGCTGTAACCATGATGCCAGATGTGATCGGTCGCATTCAGGCCGAGTTTTGCCGCGATGAAGAACAGCAGCACGATAACGGCCTTCTCCAGATGAACCAGGTACTGTTTCAGTGCCTCAAGGACAAAGTACAGAGTACGCAGGCCCAGGATAGCAAACATCATGGCACTATAGACGATAAGCGGTTCACGACTGACGGCAATGATTGCCGGTACCGAGTCAAACGCGAACATTACGTCCGAGAGTTCAACCACAGCCACACACAGGAACAGCGGGGTCGCATACAGCGCCGCTTTTTTACCACGGCCAATGGTGACATCGCTGTTTTCTGGTTTCGCCAGTTCAGCATCCACTTCCTTCTGGTTAAGCAGGAAGGCATGCCCTCTGAGCTTCGGCCAGATAGGGAAGAAGCGTTTAACCATGCGGTAAGCCAGATGCTGGGAGTAATCCTCAATTTCATCATCGTCATCACCGCTTTTAAGCATCATGACCGCTGTCCAGGCAACGATAATAGCGAAGACAACTTCAACATACGGCCCCAGACTCAGCAGGCTCGTACCGATGGCGACAAAGATGCCCCTGAAGACAATGGCACCAATGATCCCCCAGTAGAGAACACGGTGGCGATAACGATCCGGAACGGCGAACCAGGAGAAGATGGCCATCATGACGAACAGGTTATCGACCGACAGCACTTTCTCCAGCGCATAACCCGTGACAAACAGACTGGCAACCTCAGCACCGTGGTGGATATAGAGGAAACCGGCAAATGCCATCGCAACCACAACCCAGAATACGGACCAGAGCGCCGCACTCTTCAGCGAAATAGGCTTGTCATCACGGTGCATAAACAGGTCAATAAAGATGGCACCGACTGAAAGCGCAATAAAAACAATGACCGTTTCAGTCGGGAAGCCGATGTGTGTGGAAACCATATTTTACCCTTAGGGATGTGGATCAGAGGCCAAATTCAGCCGGGTCGAAGCCCAACGCGATAGCGATCTCGCGGGAGGCCAGTTTCTCGTCCTGATCGAAGTTACCGTCACTTTTCGCAACGGCAATACCAACACGTAAGGCCAGCTGAGCGGCCTCAGGCTGATCTTTCAGCGCCAGGATGTATTTCATGGTTTCGCCCTTGCCGATTTCAACATCGAAATCGAAGCTTGAAACCAGTTTATTGAAGAACTCAATCACCTCATTGGTATCGAAGACCTTCAGCTCTTCTGAAGAGCGCAGAAAGCCCATCATTTTCTGCTTTTCTTCCGAACTTACGCCGTCACTCGATACGGCAATACGGGCACATACAGCAACGGTGCCCTGCATGAATTTTTTGTTTTTGAAACGGCCAACCTGGCGGGTCAGTTCGTCACGGCCTGAGTTAATGGCACCTTTAACTTTGTCGAAAAAGCTCATACCTGTTTCCTTTGTTGCTGTGTTATTTAGAACCGGCGCTCCAGCGAAATCCCCAGCCAAATGCCCGGTCCATTTCGTCCTGGCCTTTGAAGTACTGGTTAATTCGCTCGACTTTAATTGCGCCGTTTTCGTTTACGAGTCTGGCAATGGCGCACAATGTGCGACGGTTTTCACCTTCGGTCAGGCGGGTCTCAATGGGCGGTTGATCCGGCACATGAATGGTGACCACACCATCAGTCTTGTCCCAGCTGGGAACACCTTCATAAATAAAGGCGTAAATCAGCACTTCGCGGATATGCTTCCATTCACGTCCATTGATATGCAGCCACTCGCCGTCTGATACATCACCCGTCCGGTCATCGCCCTTGAGCTGAACATACGGTTCATCGCGATAATCACCGAATGCATTACCGAGCGCCTGAATGACCGATTTATACCCGTCCTGAAGCTCAACAAAGGCCCCCAGATCCAGGTCGATTCCTTTGGAGCCGAACATGCCTGCAAAGCCTGATTTGCCGCTGCCCCGGTGCCAGTTCAGGTTGATCCGGATTTCACCGAAGTTATCCCGTTTGGTCAGGCTGATTGCAGGCTTCTCTTTTGTCAGCGATACCTTGCTCAGGCTGATTTTTGTCTCAACTGGCGGAGGGGTTACAACCGGAGGAGTCGGGGCTGCGGGAGCCGGTTCGTCGGCAATATTTACGCCGAAATGCTCTGCCAGCGGTTTAAGTCCACCGTTGAACCCCTGCGCAACGAAGCGGAATTTCCAGTCATTATTACGACGGTAAAATTCACCCAGAATTAAGGCTGCTTCCTGACGGCCGCTCAGTTCGACACTGCCGCTAACCAGGCCGGTAGCCCCTTGCTCCACGTCGATGGAAAGATTACGAAGACCGGACACCGTCTGCCCACCGTCACAGGTCACGGTGAACGCAATTTTCTGGACATCAGGTTTCAGCCGGTTGAGCGCGACAGTAAAGGTTGAGTACTGGCCTTCACTGACCAGGCTGACGGTACCATCATCGTTACGTGGCTGACCATAAAACACCATGTCCGCATCACCCTGCACCTTCCCGTCGGCATACAGGCGAAACGCCGAAGCATCCACCTGGCCGCCCGAGGTGATCCGGACCCGCAACTCCTGGGCTGGAACGGGGGCATTGCCCCCCGGCGTCAGGTTCATTAGCGAATAACCGCTGAAACGATATCGGAGTGCATATCGTCAATTGTGCGGCCGCGACAGGCATGGCCAAGGGCGGTAAAGTCCCAGTTGCCGTTATTACGGCGCAGCGAAGAAATAACGATCCCGGTATGTGAGCCCTGCTCAGTCAGCTTGTAGCGAGCCAGCTCTTTGCCGGTTTGATCGACAACGCGGCAGAACGCGTTTTCGACGTCATTGAACGACTGACCACGGAAGCTGTTTACCGTAAACGCCAGGTATTCAACGTTTGCAGGCAGTCGGGAGAGGTTGACATTAATCACCTCATCGTCACCGTCACCTTCACCGGTCAGGTTATCGCCACTGTGCACAACAGCGCCGCAGGTGGATTCCAGTTTGCGGAACCAGATGGTGTCAATTGTTTTACCGGTGCTGTCCATTAATACGCAGCCAGCATCGAGATCGATTGAGTCGTTGCCTCCAAACAATCCTCCAAGAAGACCTTTTTTCTTAACCGGATCCCAACCGAGACCGAAATGAAGCTGGCTTAATGCAGATGATTCTTTGCTGAGTGATACCGTCTGGTTCTTAACTAATGAAACCATGTTTTATTCCTTAAAATGGTAATGACCGAGACAATCAAAGGTATATTTAGTAACTGACGAAGAAAATCATATCATGATGAAGTTCTCTGACAAGGGAAATTTTGGTAGTTTTCTGTAAAAACACAAAAAGAAATCCTTTTCAGGGTGTTAATTTTCTAAGTTTAATTTAAATATCAATGTGTTATCAGGAATCCAAAAAACCTGACGCACTCCATAACCACAGGAGTTATTAATCATATTATGATTGACATGTAGCTTAGACACTCATAGACTCACTTCTCAATCATAAATTTGCATGGCGTTCCGGATAATTAAAAAAAATGAACAAGAAAATTTGGTTTATGGAAGGTTTATCCTCCCAGCGAGATATTATTCAGGGGGTAAAATCATTTGCAAAAAAAAATAATTTTGCCATTACCGTTTTTGCCTCCCACCGTAACGAAAGAAATGAAATCCTTTCCGTTGCCGACTATTCTTTGACTGAACCTGAAGATCCTCAAAAACGTCTTCAGTTTATCCAGGAAACCATTCAGTCCTACGGCATCCACCATATTCATACTGGCCGTAACAGCCAGTGGTTTGAAGAACACCGTTCAGCCATTGAATCGACCGGTGCCACCCTTACTACCGGTGCAACGGGCGTCGACTGGTTAACTCTGGCTGACGAAAAAGTTACTTTTGCTCAGTTTATGGAGCAAAAGGGTCTCCCGGTCGTACCATCCTGGCGGGTGAATACGCTGGCAGAATTAAAAACACACCTCGCGGCCCCGCCGTTCACTGACAGCCCGGTATGCGTGAAGCCGGTGACGGGTATCTATGGCATGGGATTCTGGCGCTTTGATGACAGTGCTTCGCCTATGGCCGTCTTTAATCATCCCGAACATCGTCTGGTCAGTCCGCAACAGTATATTGCAGCAGCATCAGCTGCTGAGTCGTTTAAACCCCTTGTTTTGATGCCGTACCTGCCAGGCCCGGAATTTTCCGTCGATATCCTCGCGGATAAGGGCGAAATACTCGCAGCCGTGGGACGCCGTAAGGAAGGGGTTATCCAGTATCTGGTAAACGAAGGAAGCGCCTGGGAACTGGCGTGTGACTGCGCCAGGGTTATGAAGGCCGACGGGCTGGTGAATGTTCAGACGCGAAACGATGTGAATGGCAACCCGGTGCTGCTTGAAACCAACATGCGTCCGTCAGGGGGGGTGGGTTATACCCTTCACAGCGGGGTGAACCTTCCTGGGTTATTTGCTGCCTTTAAGCTCGGTCTGATGTCTGAAGATATGGTGCGCCAGAGCGCTAAAAACACCTTTTCTCCGGTTGCGGTGAGATCCATTACGGATGTAATTGCATACCCGGAATCACTCTCTAACCTTCTGAATTAAGGCGTATTTATGTCTGATATCCTCGAAGATATGATTTATCGCCGTACCCTCTCATGCGGTACGATTCAGGTAACCCGCGACCAGGGTGAAGTTTCGCTCGATGACCTGTTTGACATCGCTGAAAGACGTAACCCGAAACGCGCCTTTCTGTTTGTCAGCAAAGTACTCGGCAGGCACATTCCCGTGCCACCCTCAGTCATGCGGCAGGCCTACAGACAGCTTGCCAGCCAGTTCCCCTCGACACTGACAGGACCCGTACTGTTTATCGGTATGGCTGAAACCGCCGTTGGGCTTGGGGCCGGTGTATTTGATGAAGTGCGCCACCAGCATCCTGAATCTGTCTATCTGACCTCTACCCGTCACCCGGTTGATGGCACGTTGCTTTGCGAGTTCAAGGAAGAACACAGCCACGCCACCGATCATCTGATCTATCTGCCAGATGATGAAGAGAAAAGACGTCGTGTTACCAACGCACGAACGCTGGTTTTGATTGATGACGAGGCAACCACCGGTAATACCTTTATTAACCTGCTTTCAGCCCTGCGTAATACCGGCAAGCTTCAACATATTGAACAGGTTATAGCCGTTACGCTTACCGACTGGAGTGGCAAAGCCTTGTCCGAGCGCAGCACCTTACCAGTCACTTCGGTTTCTCTTGTAAGCGGTAAGTGGGGATGGACCCCATTACCTGATGCACCTGTCCCGGACATGCCGAAAGTCAACGTAACTTCACGAGGAGAATGGGACATCCAGGGAAAACAGTCCTGGGGCCGACTGGGGATGCTCGCACCTGCGGCCGATCTCGGCCATGAGGTCTCCGTCCACAAGGGGGAACGTATTCTGGTTCTCGGGACCGGGGAATTCGTCTGGGAGCCGTTCCTGCTTGCTGAACGGCTCGAAGCTGCCGGAGCACAGGCATTTTATGGATCGACCACCCGCTCCCCTATCGCCGTTGGTTATGCCATTGAGTCCGCCATTTCCTTTACGGATAACTACGGGCTGGGCATCCCCAATTTTGTCTATAACGTCGCCCACCAGCAGTTTGACCGCATTCTTGTGTGTACTGAGACACCCGCAGAAAGTATTGACACGCAGCTTCTTAAAGCGCTGGCTGAGGTTGCGGCCGTCGTGGAGATTGTTACCTATGAATAAACCCGTTGTTCTGAGCGACCTTGACGACACGCTCTTTCAGACCCGTCGTAAAATGGTGGACGAGCTGGCCCTGGAGCCATTCCGTACCGGTGCCGTTGATCGCACCCTGAATCCACGAAGCTTTATGACGGAAGAACAGTCCATGTTGGTGGACTGGCTCCTGGAGCAGGCTGAACTCATACCCGTTACCGCACGGGGAACTGAAGAAATCAGCCGCGTACGGATCCCTTTCCACTCCTGGGCAATCACCACTCACGGGGCCGTCATTCTCACGCCAGAAGGCAAACCCGACGAGGAGTGGAAGGCCCATATGCTCGGCCAGCTGGCTCCCTATCAGGAAAAGCTGACATCGATGCAGCGTCTGATCACTGAAATGATGGACGCAAAAGGGATCAATGCCTGGGCAAGGCTGAACTTCGAATACGGTGAAACGGCGGTTTATATGGTGATGAAGCACCGCGACAGCACCCGCCTTGACGAGCTCAATGCCATTGCAGATGAGATAGAAACGGTGTTTCCGACCGAGGGCTTCTACATCCACCGCAACAGTAATAACGTGGCCTGGCTTCCCACCGCGGTTGAGAAAGGGCTGGCAGTCAGATGGCTTCTTGAAAAACTTCGGGCTGAACGCGGAGTCTTCCCCGTAATTGGTCTGGGCGACAGCCTGAGCGATCATCGTTTTATGAAACTGTGCAGCTGGTTTGGCATCCCGCGTCAGAGTCAGTTTGCAGATGCCATTTCACAGCGAATTTTTGGAGAAAATTAAAATGCAGCCACATGACACATTTACCGGCTCATACCAGCCCGGTGACGTGGAATTTCTGCTAAAGCCGGTAGTCATTGAGATGACGCCGGTTGAGCAAAAAGAAGAGCTGATTCAGTCAGGGAAGAAACATTATTCGGACATGCTCAGTCAGGAGCCAGCGCCAACACAATGGCATCTTGATTTGTTTCACCGGGCGCTGGATCGGGGCGCAGAGAGACTTGCAAAAGAAGTCACACAGCTCGCTATTGCTCTGGCCGAACGCTTCGGTGATGAGCCCATTGTACTGGCCAGTCTCGTCAGAGCTGGCGTGCCGCTCGGCGTTATGCTGCACCAGGCCCTGCGTGACATGGGGAAAACCTCATGGCATTACGGTATCAGCATTATCCGGGATCGTGGAATTGACGGTGCAGCCCTCGACGTCATTGAAGAGCGCCATGGTACCAGCGGTATTGTCTTTGTTGACGGATGGACAGGTAAAGGCGCAATTACCGGAGAGCTTGTACGCGCACTGAAAGATCGCCCGGGCTATCCTGAGCAGCCGCGACTGGTTGTCCTGGCCGATCCCTGTGGCTGCTCCTGGCTTGCAGCCAGTGATGATGACTGGCTCATTCCTTTTGGCATCATGGGTGCGCCGGTATCAGGCCTGATCTCCCGGTCAGTATGGTCCTCTGAAGGATTACATGGGTGCATGGTTTGCGAGCATCTCAGTGAATTCGAATGCAGCCGGATGCTTGTCGATACCGTCGCCCATTTCCGTAAGAAGTTAACCCCGTCATCCCTCGCTACCCTGAGCTGGAATATGGAGTCAGCCCGGGTCTTATGGCAGACAAGTCGCGACGTTATCGCGTTCCTGGCCGATGAATTTAAAGTGGACAGCGTCAATCGTATTAAACCCGGTATTGCTGAAGCAACCCGGGCTGTATTACGTCGGGTACCGGACCATGTATTTGTGCGTTCTATTGACGACCCGGACGTTGCCTTGCTTGTAGGGCTTGCTCGTGAAAAGGGAATAGTTGTTACAGAAATGGGGGGAACCCTCGGCCAGTATCGGGCTGTAACCATTATCAAGAAGGTACTCTGATGAAAAATCGTCTTTCTCCCTGGAATCTGGGAGCCACGCTATACATGCCTGCAACACGGGAAGATATTGCTGATGCCGTCCTGCACGGGAAAATCCCGGGTTTGCGCTCTCTGGTGATTTGCCTGGAGGATGCTGTCAGTGAAGCAGACATCCCCATCGCCCTCAAAAATCTGGAGCACCTGCTGCACGAGCTCAGTAACAGCATGCGTAGCCTGGGTAAAAATGACTGGCCTCTGGTGTTCATTCGCCCTCGGCATGCCGAAATGGGCAGATGGTTAAAAGCGCATTATGATCTTTCCGCTGTCGATGGGTTTGTGTTGCCGAAATTTACCCTCAGTTCGTTAGCTGAATGGTGGGATATCATGGGCGGGACTCACCTGTGCATGATGCCAACGCTGGAAACAGAAGACGTCTTTGACGTGGTTCAGATGCGCGAGCTGGCCACTCGCCTGGTGGAACATCCCTGCCACGACCGCATTATTGCGCTTCGAATCGGCGGCAACGATCTTATGAACGTTGTGTCGCTTCGCCGCCCCCGGGACCTGACGCTGTATGACAGCCCGATGGGCTACGTCATCAAAATGCTCGTTTCAGTCTTCGGCCCGCGTGATTTTGCCCTGACCGCGCCCGTATGTGAGCATATTGACGATCATGCCGTTATGGCCAGAGAGCTGGCTCTTGATATGGCACATGGGCTTGTTGGGAAAACGGCCATTCACCCGGGTCAGATAGAGGTCATTCAAAACGCGCTGATGGTCACTCAGGGTGAGTATTCTGACGCTCTGCGGATCCTGAACTCTACCCAGGCCGTGTTTAAGTCGCAGGGAGCAATGTGTGAACCCGCCACACATCGCCGCTGGGCGGCTGGCATTCTGGACAGAGCTCGTTTTTATGGGTTACAGAACGAGCAAAGCGCTGATGGAATCAGATTACTTACCGTGACCCAGCATCATTAAGGAAATCATAATGGGGTTCAGGTTCAGAAAGTCGATCAACATTATTCCTGGCGTTCGCCTCAACCTGAGTAACGGTGCACCGAGCCTGAGTGTCGGGCCGAGAGGTGCTTCCGTTTCTTTTGGTAGCCGGGGGACCTATGCCAATCTGGGCTTGCCCGGTACCGGGCTGAGTTACCGTACCCGGCTTGACCGGGCCGCGCGTTCCGGAGGTGGAAACCGGACGGCAACCGACCCGGGGCTCAGACAGGCGCTTGAGCAGGAAGCCGCTGAACTCATGTCAGCGGTAACCGCAATCCGTAATATTCACGAGCTGACGCCGGATCCAAAAACAGGCATCAGCTGGGCAGAGCTGGAAGCAGTATACCTGCATAACAGAACGTCGCCTTTTCAGGTTCCGGCACCGGTGCGTCCAGAAAAGCCAGACTACCTTGCATTGCCGGAAAAGCCTGCCGAGAGCGAAGGCATTAGTTTTCTGGGTAAATGGTTTGAATCGGAATCAGCTAAAGCTGAGCGCCACGCCGAAAATCTTCGCCGGTGGCAGCAGGAGCTGATTGATGTGGAGCGTGAGAATACCCTTCGACAGCACCGGTACCAGCAACAACGGACGGCCTGGGCCGAACAGTATGCAAACTGGAAGTTTGAAGCAGAAGAACATGAAAAACGGCTCGCCACGGCTCAGGCAGATGCCCGGCAGCAGTTCCGGACAGACGCCGCGTTTTTCGAATCATACCTGGCGGGTGTGCTGGCAGAAACTGAATGGCCGCGTGAAACGATTGTTGCATTTGAAGTAAAGCCGGAGCTATCAGCAGTCCTGCTGGACGTTGATTTAGCTGAGATTGAAGATTTCCCTGATAAGATTTACGGCGTTAATGCCCGGGGCACGGAGCTGACGGAAAAAGCCATGACGCAAAAAGCCGTACGCGAAAACTATGCCCGCCACGTCCATGGCTGCTTGTTCCGCCTGGTCGGTATCGTTTTACATACGCTACCTTTCGACAACGTGATTGTGTCAGGCTTTACGCAACGGGTCAGTAAGCGGACCGGCTATCTGGAGGATGAGTATATCCTGTCCTGCAAATGCACTCGCAGCCAGATGTCGTCAGTAAATTTTGCAGGCATAGAACACATTGATCCGGTTGAAGCGTTAGGCGATCACCCGGTTATTCGAAAGATGAGCAGTACCTTCATTTTTCAGCCTATTGAACCACTAACCCTTTAAGCAGGCTAAATCTTACGATGCAATTAAATACCAGACAGGCCCGGATTTTTAAGCTTGCCAACTTACTGGGCACCGGCAAGCCCGTTTCCGCTGCCGACATTATAACCAGTCTGGAATGCTCAGAGCCGACATTAACCCGGGCCCTCAAAGAGCTACGCGAGTCATATTCTGCGGAGATCAAATACAGCAAGGCAGGTCATTCCTACCATCTCGTTAATCCGGGCCAGCTGGATAAAAAGACCCTTCGCCGGATGAATGAAGCGCTCGCACAGAATGCTGAACTGAAAACCGGTGAGTCTACAGGGAAGGTCGTACTCGATAAGGATAAAAAAACAGCCGTGTCCTTATCGCTACGCATGCGGATCTTAAGAAAAATTGACCGTCTGGCTGCGCTGAGTGGCTCGACCCGAAGTGAAGCGGTAGAGAAGCTGGCTCTGCACTCCGTTGACGAACTGATAAAAGAATACAGCGCTAAAAAGTCCTGACGCTAAATCTCAGACCGGGGTGAAAACCCCGGTTTTGTCATATTTTACCTCTGTATTGGCGTGACGTAGTTTTGATCTATTCTCCTCCCGCAATGCCAGCAGCGCCTTACTGACTACAAAACCTGGTGTCTTGACATCCTCTTGTGCTACACATCAATCTTTGGGCGTTTTACACTCCATTCATGCAGATCTGTGATGTATGATGAATTTCATACATAAGACAGTTTATTTGTCCGAGTTTTTTCAGAAATCTTATATTCCAGTCCGGTCTGAATTATTTTTCTGTTGATAAGAGGCCATTCACATGTCGGTAATTCTATGGTGGTTAACTTATTTCTTTAATGCCGCTTCTGAGTATTTAATCTCCACCCGACAGATGTCGTGCCGTTTTATCAAATCAACAAACCCTGGCCTCTTCCTGAAACTACTCTCCTCTTCCGATCTCTTAAGAAGGAATTACATTTGAGACGCTTACCCGTATATCTGCTACTCGACACGTCCGGCTCTATGCACGGAGAGCCTATCGAAGCGGTTAAAAATGGCGTTCAGACGCTGCTTACCACGCTGAAACAGGATCCGTATGCACTCGAAACGGCTCACGTGTCAGTGATCACCTTTGATTCTTCAGCCCGACAGGCAGTCCCCCTGACAGACCTCCTGAGTTTCCAGATGCCAGCACTAACAGCCAGCGGCACCACGTCTCTTGGCGAAGCGCTTTCCCTCACGGCCAGCTCCATTGCCAAAGAAGTACAGAAAACGACGGCTGACACTAAAGGTGACTGGCGTCCCCTTGTATTCCTGATGACGGATGGAAGTCCGAATGATGACTGGCGTAAAGGCCTGAATGACTTTAAAGCGGCCAGAACCGGCGTTGTTGTGGCATGTGCAGCCGGGCATGATGCCGATACCAGCGTCCTCAAAGAAATCACTGAAATCGTGGTTCAGCTCGATACAGCTGACAGTTCGACGATTAAAGCTTTCTTTAAATGGGTCAGTGCGAGCATTTCGGTAGGCAGTCAGAAAGTGGAGTCCAGCAAAAAAGAAGTGATCGGTCTTGAAGACCTGCCACCGCCGCCGCCAGAAGTAAATGTGGTCTTATAATTTTATTGATTAAGGGGATATCATGTCTGTCAGTCTGAGCAAAGGCCAGGGCGTAAGCCTGAAAAAAAATGAATACGATCTCTCGTCCGTTACTATCGGCCTCGGTTGGGATATTAATGAGGAAAAGAAAGGTTTTCTCGGCGGGATCTTTGGTAAAAAAGAAGAAGAATACGACCTTGATGTGATCGCTTTCCTGTGTAATTCAGCCGGAAAGGTGACCGATCTCGGCAATGTGGAAAATGGTAAACCAACGCTTGTGAATGGCGATATCATCTTTTTCAACAGCCTTCGCCATAAGTCAGGCAATATCTGGCTGACGGGCGATAACCGAACCGGAGCCGGTGACGGTGACGATGAGCAAATTATTGTGCGCCTGAATTCCCTTGACGCTCAGTACGAGAAAATTGTGTTCATCGTTCAGATCTACAATGGTGAAAAGCTCCAGCAGCACTTTGGTAAAGTTCAGAATGCCTTCATCCGGGCAGTAGATGCCCGTAATATTGAAATGGCACGATTCGATCTTTCTGGCGGACCCGCCTTCGCCAGCCAGCGCTCCATGGTCTTTGCCGAGCTGATACGCGAGGCTACAGGCTGGAAACTCAGGGCAATTGGTGAGCCTTCAGAATCAGATTCGTTTGTCTCGCACCTGAGGAATTACATGTGATGCGCCGCCTGCCTGTTTACCTTGTTATCGACACATCCGGCTCGATGCGCGGTGAGTCAATCCATTCCGTTAACGTTGGAATTCAGGCGATGCTTAGCGCTCTTCGCCAGGATCCCTACGCCCTCGAAAGCGTTCATATCTCCATTATCACCTATGACAATGAGGCGCGTGAGTTCATTCCTCTCACGCCGCTGGAAGACTTCCAGTTTTCTGACATCGTTGTGCCAAGCGCAGGCGGGACGTTCACCGGTGCTGCCCTTGAATGTCTGATGCAGTGTGTTGAACGGGATGTACGTCGCTCAGATGGTGATACCAAAGGAGACTGGCGTCCTCTGGTATTCCTGATGACTGATGGAACCCCTTCTGATGCCCTGGCGTACGGTGAAGCGGTAAAAGCGATTCGCGGCCGGGGATTCGGATCCATCATTGCCTGCGCCGTTGGTCCTAAAGCAGGCCATGAGCACTTAAAACAGCTCACCGATAAGGTTGTGTCTCTGGAGACGCTAGATTCAACCGCGTTTGCAGGTTTCTTTAAATGGGTATCGGCCAGCGTGTCTTCCGGCAGCACAAGCGCGGGGATTAATAACGGAACTGATACCCTTCCCCCTCCTCCACCAGAAATCCAGCTGGTGCTCTGACAGACAGAAAGGTGCTGTTTCCGGGCAGCACCTTTCTGTACAGCAACGTTTTCTGCTGGCCGTACCAGCCGTACGAGGAAAATTATGAGACGCCTTCCCGTGTTTTTTGTCCTGGACTGTTCAGAGTCCATGATTGGTGAAAACCTGAAAAAAATGACTGATGGTCTGCAAATGATCGTCGGAGATTTAAGAAAGGATCCACACGCACTTGAAACAGCCTGGGTCTCGGTAATCGCATTTGCCGGTGTAGCCCGTACGATTGTACCTCTTCACGAAATTGCCTCGTTCTACCCTCCCCGCCTTCCCGTTGGCGGCGGTACGAGCCTTGGAGCTGCATTGCGTGAGCTGACCGTGCAAATTGATACCCAGGTCAGAAAAACCACTCATGAGGCTAAAGGCGACTGGAAACCCGTCGTGTATCTCCTTACCGACGGACGTCCGACTGACGACACAACCGCAGAAGTGAAGCGCTGGAAGGATCACTACGCGAGTAAAGTGAATCTCATTGCCGTTGGCCTGGGGCCGTCAGCGGACCTGAATATCCTGCGGCAACTGACAGAGAATGTCATGCTGTTCACCGAATCTCAGGAAGGGGACTTTACCCGCTTCATCAAATGGATCACGGCCTCGGTTACGGCGCACAGCCGCAGCGTCGGGGACGACAAACAACCTGAGCTCAGCCAGACTGAATACATAGTCCGGCTGGCCAAGGACGAGCCAGTAAAAGCGTACGACGAAAACTGCGTTACGCTTACCGGCCGTTGCAGCAAGACCCGTCGTCCGTACCTGATGAAGTATGAACGGCCACCAGCAAGGGTTTCCGGGCTCGATTTCAGTCTGAACCTGAACAGCTTTAATATTGCCGGATGCTATCCCATCGATGAGGACTATTTTGCGTGGTCAGATGCCACCGCTACCGGTTTGCAGGTAAATACCAGCGAACTGCATGGCGTACCGGGTTGCCCCCACTGCGGTAATGCCAGTGCGTTTGCCCTGTGCTCATGCGGAAAGTTGCTGTGTATTGACGGCCCGGATGACGTGATCTGCCCGTGGTGTGAAACAGGCCTGTCATTCAGCAATGATGGCGGAAACACTAACTTCGACGTAAACAGAGGGAGAGGTTGATGTCGCAAAATGCTTTACTTGAAGAGAAGATTATCCGCTTAGTTCTGTCTGAGCTGGGCCACCCTGTTGAAGGTGAGCGGCTTTTACTTCTATCGCAGGACCCATCCCTTACCGAAGAAATTATGCGGCTTAAAGAGCGGATTGAGAGCCTTGCACAGGGTTTATCTGCGCGGGTTAGCGAAGGTGATAACGACGCAGAGATTGCCGCCTCGTCAGCATCCAGTCTTTCCGATCAGCAACAAACGGTCGTAAGTGTTGCTGATAACCCGGGCATTGACGCTACCGATACATCAGCACTGCAACCCCTGCCAGAAAATGAGCCTCATCCTCCGTTCTGGAAGCTGATGCCTTATTACGAATTTGATAAACCAGCACAGAGGGAAGACGAAAACCTGTCTTCCCTGGTATTAAAACCCGGGCAGATACCGACAGGCCAGCAGCGGGCCAGCTTAGCTGTGCCACCTGCCGTTCCCCCGAGAGCTAAAATAACGATCCCCAACGCCCGCGCAGGCGAACGTTTCTCTTCGCCGGTTGCTATCGTTCTGGGTGAGGGCCAGCAGGCTACTGTCAGGGACGTTGTCTTTCCCCGGAACATTGGCCTGTCTTTTGACAAAGAACAGGAGTTGCTGACAGGTACTCCCACCGAAAGCGGCGATATAGAGCTTTCAGTAATCTGGTCATGCACGTCGCACGACGAATGTGAAACAAAACAGCTATTTATAATCAATCCCGATCCGAGAAGCCTGTGGAAGGTGGTAGAGCCACCAGCAGACGCTCCCTACCCTAAGTCCCATCTGGACGCTGCTGGCCTGGTCAGGGGTGATATACGTATTGCTGCCGCCAGTCGCCGGGGACGCTCTCATGAGCATGCCGGAAGCTTCAGAGATGACGACTTCTACATCAACCACTGCCAGGAAACAGGATGGTCTGTCATGCTGGTCGCAGACGGAGCCGGTAGTGCGGTAAATTCCCGGGAAGGCTCCCGGATTGCAGTCAAAACGGCTGGCGATTACCTTTTAAATCAGCTCAGTGGTGTGAAAGGCGTCCATTTAAAGCAGCACATCACGGCGTGGGAAGGGAGCGATCAGCAGGCAACAATAAACGCCATGCTTCATCATTTTAAACAGGCAGCTACGCTCGCGGTCAACAGTATCCAGAACGAAGCCATTTGTGCAGAACAACCTGTGAAATCCTATTCAACAACCCTTCTGGCAACTGTAGCGCTACGAACTGATAACGAGCTGTTTGCGACTGCATTCTGGCTTGGTGATGGTGCGATAGGTGCATACAGCCCTTCCGGTAAAGTCAGGATACTGGGAAATCCCGATAGCGGAGAATACGCAGGACAAACCCGTTTCCTTGACCAGAGCATTATCGCAGACCCCTCGTTTAGCGGCCGCATCAGCGTGGGTAAATGGAATGATGTATCTCACTTGATCCTCATGACAGACGGCGTCTCAGACCCTCTGTTTGAGACGGATAATGGGCTTCGCAGTGACGAAAAATGGACCCGTCTCGTTGATGAGCTCAACCCTGTCCTTACAGACGCCAGTATTGCGCCTGAGAGGTTAGGCGACTGGCTTAACTTTTTCTCCACAGGGAACCATGATGACCGCACTATTGCGGTGTTGTGGTAAGGGATACGCTTTTTCGGTGATCAATATGGCAAATATCGTTACGTGCAAAACAAAGGACGGCGAAACAGTCCAGTATGTTGACGAGGTAATTGGTTCGGGCTCGATGAAGGATGTTTACTTTTCGCCTGATAAATCATACGTCGTCGCTTTTTATCATAAACCGCAGAACGAGCAGGCCCGGGATCGGATTGATATGATCACCGGACGCTACAGGCAAAACATTTTTGGCCAGTCCGGAGGTGAATACTGGAAGGACCTGTTTTGCTGGCCGACCCATGTTGTTGAGCATGGGCATAAAATCGGCATCGTGGTTCCAACCTACAAAAGCTACTTTTTCTTTAAATACGGCTCTAAAAACGATGATTTTCTTGGCATAAAAGGTCGTGAAAAGGAAGGCAAATGGTTTGCCAGCGCCAGCAACCAGAACAAATTTCTCGACCCACGTGAACGAGGCAATACGCTTACCTATCTCAAGGTCTGTCTGCTGCTGACAAGAGCCGTCAGAAGGATGCATGCGGCAGGTCTCTGTCACAGCGATCTAAGCTATAAAAACGTGCTTATCGATCCAGAAATGGGACATGCCTGCATCATTGACGTAGACGGCCTGGTTGTCCCTGGAAAGTATCCTCCCGACGTGGTGGGCACCCCGGATTTTATCGCTCCGGAAGTGGTGAAAACCAGTCATCTTTCCAAAGAGGATCCGAACCGCGTATTGCCAAGCATTACTACTGACCGTCATGCGCTGTCGGTGCTTATCTACATGTATCTGTTCTTCCGTCATCCGCTACGTGGCGGAAAAATACATGACATGTCGGATGAAGTACGTGATGAGACCTTATCTATGGGTGAGAAGGCACTCTTCATTGAACATCCGACAGACAAAAGCAATGCAGTCAAAGTCAGTCAGCTATCGTCCTTTTCACTGCCCTGGGCTGACCCGGAGAAAATTCCTTACACCATCATGGGCCCTTATCTGACACCTTTGTTTGAGCGCGCCTTTATAGATGGCTTACACGATGCCACTAAACGCCCGACCGCCGATGAGTGGGAAAGCGCCCTGGTTAAAACAGTCGATCTGATACAGCCCTGCCAGAACAAGGCGTGTGAACAGAAATGGTACGTTTTCTCGGGTAAGACAAAGCCGGTTTGTCCCTACTGCGGTACGCCATACAAGGGTAAATTACCGGTTCTAAATTTATATTCTTCCCGAAAGGAAGGCAGTTATCGTCCTGACGACCACCGGTTGATGGTGTGGAGCGGGCAGTCAATCTATGCGTGGCATGTGAATCGCCTCATTGCGCCAAATGAGCGTACAACCGATTTGCAAAGGAAACGAGTTGGGTATTTTGTTTTCCATAACGATCAGTGGTGGTTAGTAAATGAAGGCATAAATGGGCTTATGTCATTACCGGATAAACGACAGATTGCCATTGGGGAAAAAATTGAACTGACGAATAACGCTCAGTTTGTTCTGTCAAAGGAGGAAGGCGGCAGGCTGGTCGTCGTTCAGTTAGTAGAAAACTAACGGACGCCCATAACGACTAAAACGTTCTGGCAGCATACTGAACCTGTTTAATGAATCACTATATTAAGCTGTGTCAAATTTAAGCTGCCAGAAAAACTGACTGTCTGTGCCGGATATGCGGTACACCTCCTGCGGCAAGGGTTTAATGCGCAAAGCCCAATTTATTTATAAGAGTGAATAGTTTTGTGGCTCTACCCTGCCGCTCTCCTTTCCTGTGTCATGGTTTTTAACATCTGAAATACTGACATTGTTAAGCCGGTGATTGTATAAGGCGATGCGGACAATCTCATGAAGATATTCAAGTTCGTTTTGTGTCAAGGACTGGCCTTCCTGGGTTTTTGAAATCATTTCCTGCCAGCAGATCAGTCTTTCGTAACTGACATGTTCGCTGTTTTCCAGGCAGTGCAACCTGAAATAGCGAAGGAACAAAGGAAATTCATCGGTCTGAGCGATGTCATAAGCCCGAACCGTTAACCTACACAGACATACAATCGTATCCTGCTGTAACCTGACTAACGCGTTATGACTGCCCGGAAGGATATCAGGCAATTTCATCTTACAGTCAGCAAGGCGCTGAAGAAGAGGCCCTTCCTCTGAAGGCTCCCGTCCCCGATACTCCTGAAGAGGTTCAGATTCAAGTTCATGCATTAATGGATGATATAGCCATTCCCGGGAACTGGTCTCATCAATGATCAGGCTTTCAATGCACTCACTGTATGTTGTTTTACGTCGCCCGAGCTGCACCTGACTGATTTCATATTCAATATCTGGAAGATCGATACGCAATGCGGCAACTCTTTCGGAAGGATGAAGGTGGTCAAAGGTTAACTTCGCAGAAATGCTACGATCCCTGTCCAGAAAGACGGCCACACATAAATCATTAACCTTTACGAACAGATCAGCTGTGCCTCCGAACATACTGCCGCTTCCAATAACCTCATTCAGTGAAACCGGCCCACCATCGTCGCCAGCGAGAAGATTTGGGAAACCAAGAACCTGGTGCTCGTTGATGACTTCAATAATTTTTCCCCGGATGGCTTCCATCAGACCATCACAGTCACCGGCTACAGCAGTACTGTGTGAGAAATGCCAAAGCTTGACCTCCCCCTGCTTTGCTAACAGATCAGTTTTGCAAGCGGGGCAGATGCAGTTACAGTCGATACCCCGGCTGACCTCTGTAATATCTAAAAAGAGTCCTGATTCTCTCTGGAGTCCAAATGGAATACCAAATGTGTAACTCTTACGCATGGCTGCACCCCGTTTTTGATAATTATTCAAACTATATCCGAAATAACGGAGGAGGATTTCTGTAAAACGAATTAAAAGAAATGATTTTTTAGTTTTCCAGATTAATGTTTGACAAGAATCAAATGAGAGCCTTACAAATATGGAGAGAGAAGTTTAGGTAAAGTAACTTTTATCACAACTTCTAAAATTAAGGAGAATATCGGATGTATTTAGCAGTGGGCTTGGCTTATGATTAAAGTCTTTCTCCGAACTTAATAAGAAAGTTAAAAAGACAGGCTATTACAGTGCCTTTAGCCCCGAAAGGGGCATAAACTATTTTCAAATCCAGACACAGTCTTTTTGTTGTGCCAATATCAATAATTACTCGCGAACAAAGGTCCACACACTCGCAGGAACTTTGTCATATAACTTTTTCATTGTCAGTTCAGCTTTACGATGATCATAAGCACCAGAAATTTCAAGAGAGGCGACACCCGAGTTTTTTTCACATAACCTTTCAAATACTTTTTCGAGCGTTTCGAACGAACTACACTTACGGAATTTCATTAAATAAGACTGCTTTGTGTCAGACATAATCAACCTTCTTTAGACAGGCCTCAACTGGCCAGGGATAATCTTAATATCATTTTTCACTTAAGCCTAACGATTTCACAACCTTTTTCGTTGTTTCCACCCTGTTCATAACCAGGTACATGAGTGCTAAAATGACTGTAAATAAAACCAGTGTATCCCGGTGAGCAGGATGAAGAATCAATCAGTGATCAGACAGTTTTCGGAAAGCGAATTGCATCAGCAGCTGGAAACGTTCGGCAACCATGATAAACAGCTTTCACGCTTGATCCGTTACTTTTCCCATCTGAGATACAACACAGCTAAAACCTATCTGCACTGGCTACGAGTATGGAACGAATGGTATCAGGCGAATGCCCGGTTGCATACAGACTGGCCAGTAAGTTCGCTCCCCGTGTCTGAGGAAGCTCTGCTGGCGTTTATGGGGCATCTTGAAGGCAAATTGTCACGAAGCAGCATAAACAGCTGTCTTCAGGCCTTAAACAGTATCCATAAAAAAGGGCTTAACCTGCCCGGGATTATTACGTCTGAAGCATGGTACATGCTGGAAGCCTTAAAACAATCGGAAGCCCGGAAGCGAAAGACGACTAAACAGGCAACTCCCTTTCTTATTGGCGATCTCAAGGCTCTGATAAAGTTACGCAGTACTACAAACTCAGTTCGTAAGCTTCGTGACCTGTGCCTGATCTGGACAGGCTTTGAAACACTGCTCCGTTCATCCGAAATTCGCCGTATACGTCTGAAAGATCTGTCTCTGGATAGTATGACCGGTGAATTTAACCTGACGGTATACCGTACAAAAACGAACATCAGTACACTTCTTACCTACCGGCTGACACGTCAGTTAACTAACTGCCTCTTGAGATTGATGAACCTTGTGAAAATGGATCAGCACAGTCATCCGGATGAATACCTTTTCCAGGCCGTAAATTTCCATGATACAGGCTATATGCCACCCGGCTGGAAGCTTCGGAGTAAAGGGAATGAGCTATCTGAGCTTCTTAAACGGCATAACCTGCCCTACCGTGCTAAACAAAGTCTTCTGAACGATGAAGATGAGGAAGACACTGTGGACGATGCCGGTATGCTCAGCAAAAATTCCCTTTTACGGGCATTTAAAGAAATGTGGAATGAGCTTTATCCAAATGAGACTAAAACCCGTTACTGGACAGGGCACAGCGTTCGTGTAGGCGGTGCGATACAGCTGGATATTGAAGGTTACTCGCTACCACAGATTATGGAAATGGGGAACTGGTCGAATGAAGAAATGGTTATGCGCTACATTCGCAATATTGAAGCTGGTAAAAAAGCCATGATCAAGCTTATGCGAAATGCCTTTGATGAATAGCGCCCTCACGGGCGCATAACTTTATTTTTTCTTGAACGGGTTAAGTCTGGTGAGATTAGAGAGTGCCCCTCCCGGAGGCAAAATTCCCGTCCTTTTATATTTGTACACGCCATTTAATTTCATTGTCTGGATTCCAAGATTAATAAGCGTGACAAGTTTAAGGGTATACAGGAGTGTAAATTGGGGAGCAACCTGAATAAAAACTAATAACAAGCCTGCACACATTACACGTAGCCATGCCGCGTACTCCATGCTCAGCGGACGCTTGAAATAGAATCTTTCGAGCAAATCAACTGTCTTATTACTGATCCACGCCGCCGCCACTGAGAGTAACAACACGATGCACACCATAATGCCCAGTTCCATTTTCACTCCCTTCTCTTTTAGTCTGTTTAAGTTGAGGCTTAGCCACAGTAGTTTTGTTTTTTGCTTTTTTCTTAGGTTTGGTATGGTGAAACAGAAAACAATCCACCATTACCCAACCATTTTTATATCGAGCCACCAGCATCTTCTGGCTGGGGTAATGAGCATGAAACAGCATTTTCACGTCCATGGTGCCCATCAACGACTGTTTGCGCTTTAGCTCATCCTCAGCCATCTGAAATTCTTGTAAGAATTCTGAAGACAGACGCTGACGCAGAATTCTTATGGCACTGGAGTTTTCATCATTCTTTGCCAGGTGCCCGAAGCGTACAAGTGCCTTGTGGGTTATCTGGATGGGTCCCAGATGAGAGCTGAGCTGTTCGTACTGCCAGAAGTAGGTCAAATCCACCTTAACCCAGCTGATGCTGTCCAGCAGAGCCTCGTTCATGATGGTTCCGGACATAGGTACCATTGTCAGCCTGGCCAGACGCATATGTATGTAGTCCGTAAGCAACCTCAGCGACTCAGGAACGTTTTTATTGAGTAGGAGATGCTGAAGCACCGGGGTTGCGGTCTGCCAACACAGATTGCGCCCGTCAGGCAGGAAAGCAAACTTTTGATCGTCAGGCGCAGAGTTCGAAGCGTTTTCCTTACGAAGCAAAAAATAATGGCCGCACAGCAGCTCTGCTCTTACCTGGTCCTCGTCAGGGTCATGTCGGGCTTTACTTAGATCAACGGTTAGCACAACGCGGTTAATCGCATCAGCGTGATATTTTTTTACCCAGACGCAGACACGATAGAGACGCTCATCGATTTTCTGGCTGGCTGTGGAAATCCATTGCATTGTTGTTCCTTAATTTTCGGGGCTGACAATGAAAATGCCCAGCTCAGCCCCCGGCACGAGTTCTGTATATTTCAGGCTCAGCTTCCGTTGGTTGGACGGACCCTGGCTGTTTTCAGGAGCCCAGTCAGAGAGCGTTTTTAATTGAGGTATGTTGCCTGCTGCGAAAATGGGCAAGGATGCTTTTACTACTGAATAATCAGTCTCAGCATATTTATTCCCGTTTCGTTCCTGCCCTTCAGGCCTAAATGCAAAAATGTGAGCAATCGGAACAGGGAAAGAGTTAGTTCGACAAAGGCGATAAGATTCGCCCTGCTTCAGTGGGTGAAATTCAAGACGGTGTAAAGCCTTATCGATATTAGACACGACATTCAAATTGGTAGTTGCTACATTTTTTACTTCTGAGGCTCTCCTGCGCTCCAACAAACTCACAAGTTGCTCTGCTGTTTTAACTTCCTGGTTTCGGTTTAGCCGCCATGAAAAAGTAACTTTTTTAAGCTGGGACTTGATGAAAAGGATATTTCTTGTTGAGTGCATAGCGACAAGGCCCGGGAGCTTCTTGTGCACTTTATCAAAACGGACATTCTTTTTATTATCGATACGCCTCATTGCCGCAGCAAAATCATTTTTTGCTTCGTTTATAGAAGTGATCAAGCTTTCGAGAAGATCTGCTCTTTCGGGGACAATGATTAGACCCGGGTATTTAGTGGTTACTTTGGTGGAATCATGACTTAATGACTCTATGTCATCCACACAGATGTCAGTAAGTGCCTGAATAATTTCCTCAACCGAAGCATCGTCTTTAATACTAACCCTGATGGGTTTAACCTGCTTCAAGCGCTCTTCTGTTCTAGATACGGTGGAGACAGTCATCAGGTTTGCCATCATCGGGGGGGTGTTCGAAAGAAAACACTTGAGCGAGTCGATGCGTTCCAGAATCTGGTCACGAAAATAGGGCAAATCGTCATAACTCATACGTTTCTCCAGGCTCATGTTATTTCCAATCAATTTTGCTGCCCAGGCTGACCTTGCAGAACATAAATGTCATGTAAACCTCTAAAGAAGTCATTTTGAAACAGCTTTCACAGCATGCGATTTATGTTCGATAGGGCTCATGAACAAAGGATGATAATGGAGACGCCATGGATAGTGGATAGTCTTACCCACCTGGGTGATCCGATTGAGGCGAAAACGACCATTTATACAGTCAACTGACCAAAGCCCGGGAGAAACTAACCTCTTCCAGCGGTAAAAAGAGAAACCTGCAACACAGAGGTCATGCTCCAGGAAATGTTGAGTTTCGACGACGCGAACTTTTATCAAAAACCCCAGCATTGGCGAAAACCAGATCAACAACCATGTTGGCGGCAGGATGACTTTGTTCAGGAGATGATCTGTCATAAGCAAGGCAGATAACATCAGAAAACTGATAGTCAACCACAGGGCCATCCAACCGGCCCATACGCGGCTCTGACAGGGTTTCCATTCGAGAAGAAAAAGTTTTTTATGCATTCTGCCCCGCCTAATTTTAATGTATTGCCGAAGTATGCTGCATCATGATGGTGGTGCGGGGAAAGATTTCAAACTTCCACAATTCTGAAGCCGTGTTCCAACCATGAAAGATCCCGTCTCCACAGCGAGTGTTAAAAGCAAGAATTTCATCCCTGACCTGGTAAGCGAGCACTTCTGGCATATCAATAAACTCAGGTAAGGAAAGAAGAATTCCATGGATAACTTCTCCGGTTAACTTACTCATAACCTCTTCCTCAGACAGGGCAGCGTCCGGGAACAAACACAACGGAAGTGAAAAACAACATAGGTCAAGACCAATAGCAGCCCTTCCTGCGTCGTAGCCTTCTTCATTAACGACAAAACGAAAGAATTTTTCTGTCTCACCCCGTAATGATGACGGTCCTTCAGACGGAACTTCAATACCACTGAAGACTTTATCGGTCCAGTTGGTAAAAGGACTGGTGAAAACCCAACAAATTAAGGATAACGCCAGCTCTTCCTTAAACATACGTTCAGTGCCGGTAGTTCTGGAAAGTTGCTTTTGAGTACTCATGTTTTACCTGTTGCATGAAATTATTGATGTTATATAAACACAACCGGCATTTTATCTAATAGGTTTGAAAACACTAAAAATCGCAAATGCTGGTACCTTTCTGTTTTAAGAGATTTTCAAGGTAAAGTGAGGCTAGATCAATTGGCTGGTTCTCTTCAAGACAGGCTCGCACAAGATCTTCAATAGAGACCGAATCAACCCCCCTTCCCTGTAAAATTTCTTTAGCAGATGCCAGCGTTTTATGAACGCTTCGACTTAGTTGTAATCTGACTTGTGTGCGGGTATCAAAAAGACAATCTTCTGTGACACTTTGTGAAACGGTTCTACTCATTGAAAAATCACTCCATTTCTGGGATCGAATGAAAATTAACAGCTATAGATGTATCAGGTTTCCCATTTTCTACGATACTCAACCACGTACGCGCTGAGATTTGTTGTTCACAGACGAGTATGTAACCTGTTCCCTGTTGATGATGTAGCTCAAGAGCTTTTAGGATAGGCTCTGAATGAGGTCCGAGAGCATCACGCGTGTGAATAAGCGTTTGCTCTGGCAATACGTTGCTAAGCATAGACAGCAGAACATTACGCTCATCCTCATTATCCGACAAAACAAGAATTATACGAAAACCCGTTTTTATACGAAATCTGATTTCTGAAACTAACTTTCTTAATCTTAATTTATATATGACCAGGCGGAATCGAGTCATCAGTAAAGAGACCACTGTGAAGATAACGATTACTGCGCCATATTTTGACCTGTAGAACCACCAGTTAAGGCCTCCAGCAACTATCAGGATTAACATTAAAATTAAACTCCCATAGAAAAAAAGTGCTGGGTAGCGAGTTGTCTTTCCTTCAATTAGTGCTGAGGCAAATATCAAAATGGATATTCCGTAAATTACCCAGTCAAAAATACTTTCTCCAATCATTCTTTAGTGAACATCCTTAAAAGTGGAAATGTAGGTTTATGGGTTTATGCATTTTCCTGATGGCCTTGACAACCAAGGATTTCACAGAAATTGTCACAGTGTGAAGCTGTAACAAAGCGCTCTCCACGTTCGAATCGCTCAACCAAATCCTTTCTTACTTCACTTCCAGGTTTCTGGAAGATGTACTCAAACTGGAGATCCTCGGCCGTTGAAAGTAGTCGTTCTATGCTGAAATCAACATGGTAAAAGCAAAACTGATTATCAACCGGGGGAAAGTTGCTTTTGGTACTGTTCTCGTTTTTGGATTTTAGTTCATTCATGAGCTCTCCTTGGTTGAGAACAGTATACAAATCTCTTTAGGGATTTTTTTTCGTTAATAGCACTTTTTTGAGTTTAAAGAGTATGTTCATACCAGAGCATTAGAGGCTACGAAAAGGATAATGGAATTAGAAAGATAGATTTTAAGTGGTGATGTAAGGTGGGATAGGTAGAAGAGGAGTAGACGCTTGTAAGCGAGGCAAAAAAAAGGCACGGAAACCGTGCCATAAGAGTATGTGAGAAAAAATCAAAATCAGGGAAAGAATCAAGCAGCTTGTGAAACTGAATCTCCAACTGCAAGATTTAAATTTCTTAGGTTATCGAAAACTTCAGATACTAAGTCATTACGGTCGTGGATTTTAATCCGCCCACCGGTTAACTCTGAAACATAAACGGTATGGCAGAGGTCAGTAACCACTTCGCCGTATTCATCAACGACTTCCAAAGATGCAATCATCGGAATATAAGAAGCCGCAGCATAGCTCTCATAAATACTTATTATGGAGTCATTGTTGCGTCGAGAAATTACCCTACCAGAAGGTAAAGCCTCATCTTCCATATAGCAATCAGATAGGTCCTCACAGAAGTCATTTTCTTTAAGTGAAATATTAAGGGTCAATTCACTGTTGATAGAGCGTGAATAAGAATATTCACTCAGTTTATAGCAAGCCAAACTTATATCACTAAAAGTTTCATAAGCTTTATAGAGGCTCGATGTTATAGACTCAGATACAAATGTTATTAGTCCAATAAAATGAGTATCCCAGAACTGTTGCAAAGCAAAACGGGCAATCATAACCTGACCATCAACCTGCATCAGTCTGTTATATTCATCCCGGTCATAACCTTTCGACTGAGAAACATCATTAGACATGCTAAGAACTTCACTACAAACATCATCATATTCAAAACGGCTAGTTGCAAAGTGTTTTCCTGAAATCTCAAGGTACTGACCAGAGACTGCGTCAAACACCTCAAGAAAGTAACAGAGTCGAGATTTTAAAGATTCTCTGTTTAAAGCTTCTATTTCATTCTCAGAGATACTATCGACATATAAATCAACAGCATTCTTGAGTTCAATAGCTTTGATATTACAGGTAAAAGAAAGCTCGTCACTTTGACAATGGCAAACACTTAATACTATATCCGCCTCATCAAAATCTATGCCAAGATAGCTCAGAACTGCTCGGACATAGTTTTTATCATCAGATGAATGTGTCATATACACTACCTCAAATTTGAGAGGAAGTGCCCCAGAAGGGAAGCGACTTCCCCACTGGGTTAGATAAAAGTTTGGTTAAGCTAAAAGAAGATGCCAGCGACAGATTTTACATTGTCATAGACAAGTGTCTTCAGCCAACCAAAGTTACTTTTTTGGACTGAAGCAAAAGGATCATTGAGACGCGTTACGAAAATCGTCAAAAGCTTCAGTTATTAGTAATGTGCGATCAGTTACTCTGTATCGGTCATTACTTTCGAGAGATACGTAAGTTGAATGCGAAGAATCACAGACAACACGCCCTCTTTTATTGATCAATCTTACTTCCATCATCACCGGCACATTGATAATTGAAGCAACATCGGTATAGAGGGATATGAGGGCATCATTGTCACAATATAACGCCCCGTTCCCATCAAATGTATCGTTAAACTTAATATATATATCTGGCATATTTGCCGGATAATCATCAGTATTGAAATCAATGCATAACTTTAAGTCATCATTAATACGGCGATTAATCTTATGCTGCCCAACACGTACAAAGCCATGTTCAACAGCTTTGATAATCCTTAAAGTTTCATTAAGACAATCTGTAATTCTTTTCTCGACAAATGAGATAAAGTCACCAAAGTCGGAATGAAAAAACTGTTTAAGTGCAAATTTCGCAACTAACACTTTCCCATCCACCTTCATTTTATCGAGATAAAGATTTCTTATAGCATCAGTAGAAGAATTAGCTTTAGATAACTCTTCACAGTCATTAATAATCATTGAAACAATATCAATAACTTTAACTGGGCTTAAAGTATTACTATATCCGCGAATATCAAACGTAAAAAATCCGAAATTCTTAAATACTCCAAGAAAATAAATTATTTTTTGTTTCAAAAGAATAGAATCGGAGTAAGATGCGTTGTGCTTTATTAGTTCAGATATGTAGAGATCCAACATACAATTTAAATTATCGATATCTACATCGTAATCAAAGGTTACTTTGTCGAACGAAGTATCAGATAATTGAACGGTTATATCGTCAGCGGGAACATTAAGGCCTAAATTTTGATAAAGAAAGGCACTAACAAATTCCACGTGGTCAGATTCTTTAAACATTTACACTACCTCATGACTAAAAAGGAAGTGCTTCCCACCGGGAAGCAAGTTCCCGGATGGGTTAGATTAATTATAAAAGAGTTCTTCAGAAGGTACATGCATTTCTGGTTTGAACTGTTTTAAGGAGTTGTTTATAGCTTTTCGATATAACCCTGAAGAGTGTGGCTTAAACATTTGATATTCCGTAACGAGCAGAGGAGACGTAAAGCATCCTAAGTTCACTAGTGAAATATTTGATGTTTCTTCACAAACATCTAATTCAGCGTATATCCGCCTCTTCATTACCCTGCCTGCTAAATAGCGACGAACATGATTTATAAACTTGTCCGCATCTGATATAGAATTAACTATATAATCAGATGTGACTATCTGATTAGATACAGTTTCAGGTATAGCTTCGGCTATTATTTTTACGTTCATTTCATAATCAACACTATGGAAGCAAGCAAGAATTTGTGGCTTCGCGCTTTCTAAAATCTTTTCAAGAACAGAAAAAATCAGAGAGAACTCGTTTAAAATTCGCTTTTGTATAAGTCCATGTAGATGTTTTATGAAAGGAGAACCGTGTTCAACAAGGCCTAGTATAAGATCCTTAGAGGCCAAATCTGAGCGGTAATAAACGTATTCTAGATTATCCCGGTTAAATCCTTTGATAAGCAAATCAGGCTGCTCTGAGACCAGTCGTAAATGAGTTGAAGCTATAGAAACTTCAAAACGAAAGTTCGCGAGATTTACAGGGCCTGCTTTTAATGTAGCCGCTTCGGAAAAATAAATGAAAAGAGGATGCAAATCATCGTTACCACAGTAAAGATGGTCTGCGCCCTTAAGATATTTCACCAAATGAGGTAGAAAAGATATTACTGGAATATCAGCCACAAATCGAATATGCCGAAATGGTTTTGAATCCAAATATATATTTTCCACTACAGCGCCAACAAAACCCATTTTAACAAGAATAGATTCAACTAACTTTTGTATCGCATTCATTTAAATACCCTCTTAATAGAGGGATTTCTCCCAAAGGGAGAAATCCCTATGGGAGAAAATAATTTTAATTAATAATTGTAGCGAAGCGCATGTTCTTTTTCACTAAGATGGTTTTCATATTCCGACTTACCAGAACTTAAACACTCTTTGAAAAAGACCTTTGAAAAATTCTTCAAGTCACTTCGGTTGTTAATTTCTTTGTCAGACATCAACTTAGCTGAGTGTGAGGTATCCACAGGCCCCAACCACCATTCATATTTAATATAAACACAATTGGTTTTTGTATGTCCATTTAGAAATCGTTTTGCATTTCTAAGTATTTTTCTACAACCGTTAAGGTCTGAAAGTAAGATATCTGGAGCAATGAGCTCTTCCAGAATATGACCAGGTAAGCCTTTCCTAAAAAGCTCAACATCGTAACTACAATACCAGTCACGATAATTAAAAGCTTTAATAAGTCTTTCAGGTGTATCCAAAGATATCTTATTCAGGATTTTTAATGCAAAGCATACAGCATCTTTTAACAACTCGTGCACCTCAACATTGATAAATGAGAAAAACGAGCTTAATTCTTTCTCTAAGGAATTATACAACTTACCGTAAATATCCTGAGAAAAAAGATACTGCAATCTTTCTTTATTATAAGTGCAATTCGAAATTGAATAGACTTCTCCTCTTTCGATTTTGCACCCTTCCCTTAAAACTATAGGAAACCTCAAATGGTTAACAATGAAAGAATGATTCTTTCTTTGCTTCAAAGCATCTAATTGAAATTTCGTAATTTCCTCCAGATTTGCATCTTCAAAACCTGGAAAGGGAATATCACAGAAACAAGAACTATATGCTTTTGCTGATTCATACATAAACTCCAGTGAAACATCAGCATCAAAAGACATACCAGAGAACATGCCCTGCCCATTGTCTAAAAATGTAATGTTTTTAACCTGTATTTTTTTATGTTGAACAACCAAAAAGGCATTAATGATTTTTTCGATAATTTTCATGTGATCCTCTCTCAATAAAAAAGGGATCACTCCCATATGGGGTGTGATCCCCACATGGGTATAATTTAATTAAAAATCTGTAAGACCTAAATCTTTATTTCTACCACAAACTGTAGAAGATATAAGACGTTTTACTCGCTTTCGAGCACTTCGGCCTGACGTATCTTTCAAGTACATCGGTAATGACAATGATGAGATTTGATTACTTCGCTTATGATGGCAGACTATATAGCCCTGCCTCCACCCCGAACGCACAAACTCACGGATGCGGTTAATATATGCCGAAGCTTGAGATTTTGTACTTATCGATTCAGAACACTTTAAGTTCTGTTCGATAGAGTAAAGCTCAGCCGCCATTAATTTCACCTCATACAGGTCATCCCCATAACTTATAGTTTTCAACAGCTCTTCCTTTTCCCGAATGAAAAATACTTGCTGCATTCCAAGGATCAGGTCATAGGCCTCTCGAAAGAGGTCGATAAGCTTATTACGAACATAAATCATAAACTCCTCAAAGTGCTGAAGCCAGAAATAAGCCGCATTACTTATTTGTGAATTGTGAGAACAAACAAGCCCTTTAGCAAGCTCGACCTCTTCCTCCCGAAAAGTAAAGTTACTTTTCTTAAACCGACTTTGTTCAAAAATGCTTTGATGCATTTCTATCCATACAGAAACAAAACCGAGGGATTCAAATTCTTCGTTTAACAAATGTAAACTTTCGAAGATTTTCTGAATTTCGATCCCGATGTCATATGACAGTGGACATTCTTTTATAGAATAAACATAACCGGGTAGGAAGTGAGATAAATGCTCAGTTCGCAAATATAAACTGAATTTAAGTTCTGTCAGTGGTTGTTTCAAAGATAATTTAGATGATTCGCTTATATTTACTGGTTCAACACCATTTCTAATCAAAATAGCTTTTACCAGGTCCGTAGCTAACTTCATACAGCCTCCAGTCGTTATTGAGGCCTCCCTGATGCAGGTTGGCCATCAGGGAAAATATGTAAATCAATTAGCAACCAATCAGACCGTTGCCATTACATTGTCAATGTATCTGACAAGGGATGGGCGGTCGTCCTGTAAGGCAAAACGGCGAAGGTCATCAAGATTATACGCAGGAAGATAATCAGCGTAACCTCGAATACGAAGGTCCTCAACCACAACTTTTATATACTCAAATCGTCCAAGATTTCCTTTTAATGGGGGTTTTCCTGGACTAGACAGCATATCGTCTGCTTGCTCCCATGTGATTTCTTTAGCTTCACCACTATGTAGATCAAGATGGACATATATGAATGACTTATAATCTCCACGGCAACGAAGATAATATTTCGGATAGAAATATTTGTCACAACGCAACAAACACGTTCCTGAAGGACGAACTACGTACAACAGGTTTCTGTCATTTTCTAATATGCCATGTTTCAAAATCGTTATATCTATCTCATTATCATGCAGCAAATAGCATGACGATGGTTCATTGACGATGCGCGATTTTATAACAGCAGCAAATTTATTAAAAACTTCGTTAGTTTGAAAATTCATTAAAATGCTCTCCGATGTAAAACGACGAGCATCACCATAACGGTAATACTCCCGTTATGGGTTTTAATAGTTTATGGAATAACCATGTCATACAACCGACCATAGCCAGTAGTACCGCACATTTATTTAACTGAGCAAGCATCTCAGCCGTGAAAAGACCTTAAAGGCAGGTAATTATCACGAAGGAAAGCGGTTATCTTATCAATACAATTTAAAAAATAATATTGATAAGATAACCCCCCCCGCAAAATGCGGGGGAGTTATCGTTGTTACAGCTGATTAAGACATTCAGGAGCCCAGTGAATCGGGAATCCATCCTGCCCTGTTAACTGGAGAACATCGTTCCAGTCGATACCCTTTTTCCCATCAGGAATATCTTGTGCTGGTTCGAAGACTTCAATTGTCAGCTTTGATGCGGGATATCGTTTAGCCAAAAACTCAACCATGCGGCTTTGAAGTCGCTGAGCAGCTTCGATACCGGCACGAGTGCCTTGTGAGTTAGCAATATCCTTATCCGCCCAGATATAAAAGTTTATATATTTTACATCCGGCGGAGGCAGTAAAAAATCAGGAACAGTAACGTTTTCAAGGCACCATGCGGAGCTGGCTGCCCAGCATGGTGTTGAAGTCGCTTCTACAACAGAAAGCGCATTCTCGATCCCTTCAGCCACTCCCAGTGTCCAGGTCGAACTACCTGAATCATAGTGAGGGTCAAACAACTGAATTGAGCCACCTGTCATATCGGCAGGAGGCTTCATCATCAGCTTTGGATTTTCTACAGGTGCCTTATCACCGTTTTTGTCTACGTATGTTCTATGGATAGTCAGAGGCCGACCTCGGGTGTCACGATAGATTGCAATCATTCCCGGATAGATAATCGATTTCTGCTTATCTTTATCCCAATAGTAGATCCGGTTATTAAAGCCTAAATCCTTTGGTAAGTGACTCAGTAAGCGGGAGATCCCACGATTACGGAGGTACAAAGCAACAGGAGTATTAGGCTTTATTTCACCGGTATAGTGATACATCACATCAAGTTTTCGCATTCGCTTTGCCACTTCCTCTCGGTCAAGAGTTTCTGTGGCACGAACTGCTGATTTATAGCGTCGTTCATTTTCAATGTCGGCGTCAGTTAACGGAGCATGCAGATCCATCCCGAAAAAATCTGAGAGAATCTTTTTGCAAGTCTGCGTTTTACTTAATTCATAATATTTCGCCAGAACATCAATTCCGTCGCAAAACTCATTTACCGGAAAGTCATTATGGATCGCACATCCGGTATAAAGGTCTTTTTGTCGGAAACGAAACTTCGATTTCCCTGCGCCAGTAAACGGGCAAGGAACCTGGCTCGGGGCTTTTGCACAAGCGTCTTTGAAAGCAGGTATTCTTTCGAATATATACTTCCAGCCAGACACTTCAGCAATTCGAGCATGAACGAGTTTAATAAAGTGTTCAGATACTTCCTGTGGTTTACGACGAAGAGCCGGGGATGCATAAGTCATGATGATCTCTCTTATCTGGCATTGTGAGTTTCTCAATGCCTTCTGCGGTGCAGAAGACAGGGAGAAACCCACAACGCAGAATTTAAGAAAGAGGGCCCGGGGGCCCTCAACATTTATGCTTCAGTCGTGAAGCCATTATTCTCAAGACGCTGTATGTAGTTATCTACAAGTAACGCAGCCTGCTGGCTATTACCCTCCGCTATAGTGACTTCGCGGAAGATTCTTTCCTGAGGGCTATCATTGCTTATAACTTCACCAACACGTCCGAAAATACGGACTTTATGCATCGCACCGACTTTTTCATGTTCTACACGGTAAGTTTTTATCTGAGTCATATTTTGCTCCTTATTCCTTCATGGAGCAAAAAGACCCACCGGGGCCTTTTTGCCCCGATTGGGTAGAGTTTATTAAGAAAGTATTTGATGAACTAGCTTACTGACTTCAATAGACAATAAAGAAGTATCATCAACTGTTACGAAAGTGTCCGTTTCAAAACCAATTATTTCATCAGTCTTAATACCAACACCAACGATTTCTATTCCATTACATTTAGCCTTTTCCATAACTTCGACGATAGTAAATTCCGATTTATTCGGATAACCATCAGTTATAAGAAAAATTATTTTCCTATCGAATTGGCTGTCAAGTAACAGATCAACAGCTGCCATTAAAGCAGATCCCGTAGGGGTATAATAACCCTTACATCCAAGAGTGAATTTCGATAGAGATTCCTCAACGCTTTGATCAAACGTTTTGATAATCTCAAATTCACTTTCCTTGAAGGGAAAAACTATATTGGAGACATGCATTTTTGACAAACTTTCAGCGGCCATCGATAAAGCAAGATCTGACTTAATGGCATGAATATATCTTTCATCATTAGCCATTGACGCTGAAATATCACGAACTAATACGAGGCCAACATGCCCTCTATTTTTAGATTCGCTTTGAGCTCTGAAGACATCACGAACTCCCATTTGTGACAGAATTAATCGATTTCCATCGAAGGTAATTCCACGCTCATGAGTTTTGTTTCGGCCACGCATTTTAACCTGCTGTAAAACAGACAAGTCGCTACCGATTGAATGACTCAGAGACAAAGCCTCATTGTAAACATTCAAATCGATAAGGAGATCAGGGATATCCCATTCAGAAGCACCGAATTCGGCTTTCACGTCATCGGATACTTTTGATGCAATACCTTCAATCTCTTTAGCCAAAGCATCGTGATAATCTTCGCTATCCTCATCACTGCTAAGAAAGGCATCCAACAAATCTGCCAGTATCTCCCATTGAGCCGATGAAAAGTTACTTTCATCTTCAACGTTAGTCGAACTGGCTTCATCTGATTCACTCTCGGAAGGGTTAATCGCATCAGTATCGTCTTCAATAATGTTATCACCCGTGGGATTGCCACCGGTGGGTTCATTATTTCCCTCGTTATCTTCAGCAAGTTCTGAAGGCTCAGAACATCCCTCTTGAGCAAGATCAGCGTTATCGGAAGTATCTGCCTGACCTTCACTATCGTCCTCAGAATCATCCTCACGACTATCAGTCGACGTAAGCGATTTATCTTCTGATTCGGTATCGGTATCGGTCTCGGATTCATCATATGCCTCCTGCTCCTCCTGCTCTGTCTGCTGCTGTTGTTCCTTTGCCTCATCCCGCAGTCTCTCTAAAAGAGCCAGGGTCTTACGAGCAAGGGATTCACAGCCCTGAGTATTTTCACAACCAAGAGCATCATGAAAAATTTCCTCAACATCAGAAATTACTGGAGAAAGTATCTTTTGGGCATAGTCAAAAAACGGATCGAGGGTTTCTTTGTGACCTACCTGCTGAAGGACTTTTACTCGCAATGAGTTAAGCAGATACCACTCAATAAATAGGACAGGATTTTCCGGACGAGAAGATATATCAGGAGTCATCCTTCCGGCTTTAACCATCAGTGCGTAAGTGGCTGCAAGCCGCCGCTTTGCATCCGGATAATCGTTACCAACCTTCTCTTCCATCTGTACATCATCGAACAGATTTATAAGCCCGGTAAGACGTTTTGCCCTGCTATAAGCTTTACGTTTCTCAGCGAGGCTCTCAAACTCTGCATTCATTCCGTCATCGAAGCGTGTAAACCCTTCAGATGACATGAGAACACTATTAAAGGCGTCACTGTAAACCTCACTGACGGTATAGCGACCATGACCAGCTTCATGACAGGTAAAACCTTCAATCAGACTGACAAAGTCATCATCGCTATAATCGCCGTTTGGTAAAACACAAACTTTATTGACAGGATCAAAATACGGTCCTTTGGTATTGTCGTCTATTACAACTCTTACATCGCCTAAGCCGCTAATGACTTTTGCTATATTCTGTAAACGCTTAATATGGCGCGGCGATGATTTAAGATCTAATTTCATAGAATACCTCTTTATAAAAAGGGGTACTCACCCAGATGGTGAAGTACCCATCTGGGGTTTTTAATAAAGCAAACAGTTACCAGCCTTTGAGCTCGATATCAAAACCATTTTCAGCATTGTCTTCCTGTTGCGAAACTGATTTCTCAGGTTCAGCTACAGAATCAGTGTTTGAAAACGTGCTGTTTTTTATATCGTTCTCTACGACAGGTTCAACCTGAAACACATTTGTTGAATCTAAAATAGCTTCAATACCTGTGTTCTGTAGCGCGTTCGGTGCTGTTTGTGAGCTTTGATTAAATGATCTGGTAATAGATTCCAACCAGTCAGTAACCTTTTGCTCTCCTGAAATAATACGCTTTAACATTGAAGCATCACTCATGAAATAAAACCACTGCTGTAACACCGCAACGTCGCGAGGTTCAGAAATGGCACCTTTAGGTAAATTATTCATTATGTGTTTTATAGCTTCTGCAAGTACTGCCGCCTCTTTATGTATAAACATGAAGCTAATGATCTTATTTTGCATTTGCTTCAGTCGGTCAATAGTACTTGAGCGCAAATTATTATTTTTACTAATTTTTTCATAAACCCTCATTGCTTCTTCTGCCAGATCTGTTATCAATTGTTCCTGATAGTAGTCCTGGGTTTCATCACCTTCAACGCTAATAGGCGTAAAAGGAATAAAGTGAGCAATATTAAATCTAAAGGATTTTATGAAATCATCTTTAGTTAATTTCAACTGATCAATCAAAGAAGACATTCTTGGGCTTCTATTTTTTTCAGCCTCAATATGCATCTCATAATTGTCTACAACGTTTTGAATACCTGCCTGAAACTCTCGTTCAATCTCTTGGGCCCCTTCCAGAAACTCTTCCATACTGGAAACTGGTAAAATCCACATATTGCTATAGCGGATGCACAAGCGTGAGCAAAGGGTTGATATTCTGCTGGTAATCGTACTTTTGAAGCTAAGGGCTTTTATGTCAATCCAACGTACTTCGCTTTTAGATACGCTTTTTTGATCCGTAATATCATCTCCATCATAAGACAAATCGATTTTATCGGTTCGACGCGATCCTTGACAGCCACTTATTTCAATTTTTGTTATAACTGCACCTTCCAGTAAATCTGGATATGATTTTGCAAAATTCTCAGAGATTTGTTTTGCAGATACTTTGTTAAGCATTGAAGTATTTAAAGTCATGGGTTTCTCCAAAAAAAAGGGGAAACCCTCCCCAACGGGAAAGATTTCCCGATAGGGTTGATATTAAAGCTTCTCTGGTGCAATTAAAAGAATACCGGGAAACTCAGCGGCAACATCATCATTGCCCATTGCTCCCTGATACATATAACCTTTTAATTCCATTTCTTTAATTAGACCTTCCATATTTATTTTACCATCATGATAAAACAATAAAGAATAGTCGTTATTCAGTTGCATAAGTCCAGTAAAATTAGTTCCGTTTTTTGCTATAGCAATGGTAGCAGCACCATCCGTACTTAAAAACGCACTAAATTCAAGATGGGATAACTCTGAGATACAAATATCAGAGGTTTCATAACAAATCCCATCTAACTCGACTTTTTTGCTGTGAAATACTCCAGCGATTTATCCTTGTCTTCGCCAAGAGAAAGATCTATAGCTTGAAGAACAAGATCGACCACATGTAAAGGTAAAGCAGAAGCAAAAGCTATTTTGAAAGTGTCAAGAAGACTAAAGGTTTTTAACGTCATCGACGTGCCAACCCAAGCTACTAATTGACGAATATCCATCACACTGTCTTCTGTACCAGAGTCATTTACTGCAATCGCTACTCTTACGAACTTCTCAATGACCTGAAAAGGCAAAGAGCTATATCGTTTAGTAAGCACATTGGTTAAAGCAACTTTGTCGGGCTTCTCCATTTCAACTATCAAGAACCGCTTTATAAAAGCTGCATCTTGACGTTGAGAAGAAACGAACCGGCGAGCGCCTCCACTCATGTTTGTGTTTGCAGTACCAATAAATCGCGTGTAGCCATTAGCAGTTATAACCTCACCACCATTAGCACTGAGTGACCAGGGCTTACGTTCAATGGGCATGTGAAGTTTTGCTGCCGTATCAGGATCGATTTTGTCCACTTCATCCAGAAGAATGAGGTGACCATTACGAAATCCCGTTACCAAATCGCTGTGTACAAAACCTGTATTACCACCATTAAGACTGCGCTCACCTTCAAGCTCATCAACTCGAATATTGCTGTTGATCTGCTTAATTGTCAGCGGCCAATTCATCATGTGGCTAATGTACATTACCATTTCAGTCTTGCCAGAACCGGACTCACCTTTAAGACACACACTTAAATCTATATCCGGACTGATAAGCAGTTTAACCACTTGTTCAAGTATTCGGGGATTTGGTATGTAGTCTTTGTTCAGCGGAGCTCGATACGAGGTTTTAGTTTTGAAAACAGGCACAGCCATCTTTGGATCCATTTCTGGAATACCAAAAAGGTCCTTTGCTAGAACTAAAAGATACTCACCTTTATCCACATAATGTTTTAACTTTATAACATCCGGGGAAAGAAGAGCTTCTAATTTTTCATAAGCATCAGAAGATGTTTCATTTAACTTCATAGCGGCATTAGACATTTTTAACTCCGGTAAAATGCAAACACCGCCCTCTGGCAGATGTTTGCCAGTGGCATTTTATTTGAGATTCATTTGGCAAATAGTTGCCATCAGTTTCCTGATTTGAGGCACATTATAACCAAGATGATTTCCCACTATTTCAAAAGCTTCAGACATGATCCATTCAAAATGATTTTCGAATATTGGATTTATTTCTAACTTGCCAAAAGCGTTTCGTTTAGTTAACAGATCACATGAAACAAGCTCGTCAAACAACTCTAATGTGGATTTAAAAGCTTTTATGTAAACATCCATAATTTCCCTGTCAGTCCATTTAACAGCCAGTTTTTTTTCTGACATTAAATAATCCTGATCAAAGAAGATGTCCCAGCCCATATCGTCATTGCAATCATGCAAAATGATTTCATCATCATTCCTGCATTCAGCTAATTTCGTGTTTTCACTAATCGAACGATGCGAATGATAATAGAGCCATGATTTTAATTCCGCTCTAAATTCACATGCATCAAGTCCATGAGATAAACAAGTGTATTCAAATGATTTTGACATATACCACCGTGTTTCAGCTTCTAAAAGTGGATTCACTGTGATATTACCATTGTCATCTTTGAAGAATAACTTTCTCCTCAACACTAGTTCTTTAATGATTTCCAAAGACTCTTCCATAGCGGATAGAAAAACAACATACACATCCTCAGGGGTCCATTCTATTACCAGACCACCCAAATCTGGGTTATATTCTTCAACCGAATATAGATAATCTGTTTCTGCTGCAAAATTAATTGTATGCAAAATCTGATTTTTAAGTAATTTGGATTTTTCATAAAGGTGATTTTCACGCCTTTCAGAATCATAATTTATCTCAGAAATGTTACTTTCATCTGATTTAAAGTTTAATCCGGACGTGTATGCATCATTTAAATGCTCTTTGGGTGAATCAACTATTTGCGTTATTTCATCTTCATCTATATCGAATATAGAAAAAAAACTAAGTTGATTACTACTTATTGCAGTAGCCCTAAATTTTTGTTTCATGGGGACTCCAAAAGGAGAAATCCCATGAAGGGATTTCTCCCCTTTAGGGTGGGTTTAATGTCAGATCTGATTAAAGCTACTTTGTCCAAAACCTTTTAGAGGTTTAGGTATGTGAGCCAACTTACTTGTTGCTACCACTCTCATGTAGTCAAGAGGATGTTCTCTCCCTTCAATCATAATAGTATCGACAACAATATAACCGGAGACCATCAACTCATCACCCTGATTTATACCAGTGAAACAGGTTGAATACATTTCAGGCGACACCTTGATTTGAACTGAAAATTCTCTCTCAGTGATTTCACCATCAACTTCTGTCTTCATCCTATTTTTGAGCTTTATTAACAAACCTATACTCTGGTCAGTCATTTTTTTCTCCACAGCACTGATAACTATCCCGGACACTTTTACTTCATTGATATATTCAAGATATGACATTTTCCGCTCCTCGATTTGTTCAAAGAGAAGCCCCGTTAGGGTTCCCCCTTAACAGGATTAAATAAATTTATTAGTTACATACATGAACGTGCAGACTACCAA
Organism: Enterobacter cloacae complex sp.6700776; assembly: GCF_048284255.1. Taxonomy (NCBI): domain Bacteria; kingdom Pseudomonadati; phylum Pseudomonadota; class Gammaproteobacteria; order Enterobacterales; family Enterobacteriaceae; genus Enterobacter; species Enterobacter cloacae complex sp.6700776. The sequence goes on from NZ_JBLVYK010000021.1 coordinate 55,879, forward strand.
ACAGGCAATTCCGGCAATATGTAACCAATTTCTTGTTGGTTTAGTTGGTGCAATCGCTAAAGAGTTCTCCAACTTCTCTGTTACAAGACGTCGATTCTCTGCTTTAGCCGCATCATCTAAATATTGAGTTTCACGCTTAGCGAGAGTCTCAATTTTCGATTTTATTGCATGGTCCCATCCTTTAGTTTCAAAAACGCTTAACTCACTAAAGGTGTGCGTCATGAGATCTTCTGGGAAACCCAGTTTTTTCATTAACGGACGAATGGTATCATACATTTTTTCTACATTTTCGTAGTGGGCCTTTACTGCGACATCAAAACGCTTACGTAAAGTTAATTTTTCACGTTTGCAAATGATGTCCGAAACCCAATTTATTAACTGCTCATTTTTGAGTTCACTGGCTTTTTCAAGTGAGTAATCCAGATTATCCACGTCAAGAAATGAATTTAATCCGTATTTTTCAAACTCCTCAACAAGATATTTATCCAGTTCAGTTAAGCTTTTAAAAAGTGGTACATCTGGGGAAGCTTTAAGAAGCTTATAAGCTCCTTCGAAATCAATTTTCTTGACCACGAGCTCCACAACATCCACATGATAATAGCTTGAATAAGCAGAAAGCTTTTCGGCCAACAAAGACACAGGCTTAAGAGACTTAAGTTCAATGATATTTGGGCCGTCCTCATTCAAAATAACAATCAGTTCATTATCACGTTCTGTATATTTCATCAGAACTTCTAAGAGCTGTTTGTTTAGCGCCTTATCCATCTCTGGAATAATTTCACTAAAGGTTTGATGAAGGGCTTTACTGCGAGCTTTATTTTTAGACATTTGGGGTCACCTATATATAGTAAGAAGGAAGAAACAAATTTTTGTTTCAACACGAAGGCAAAGCCTGTCATTCATCTCCCGTAAGCTATGAACCGCCTGATTTATACTATCTGGCATTAGAAGTACGCAACAAAAATAGCCCCAGGAGGAGCTAAATTAGTTACGGTTTGGTAAATTCAGATTGCCTTTTGCAGGCATGGGAAGTGCACCAGCGACAAAGGTGACATTTTGCCGGTGGTGTCTTACAGCTTGTTTAAGCTGGCCGCTTTTCACGGCTAAATCAACGCTTAACGCGAAAGTAACTTTAAGCAAAGTTACTCAAATTTGGGAGCTGATATTTAAGCTCATTGTTTTTATACTATAGCTTTAAGCATAAGTAAATGCCCATATCGAATTATTCTGTATAAAGTGGAGAAATTCGAATATTAGCTGCTTCTTTTATCTTTTCTTCACTGCATTCTCTTAAAAAGAAAGAAGGATCACCATACCACATTACAAAAAGTTGCTTTTCTGCACGCGTAAATCCAACATAAAGCAAACGTCTTTCTTCTTCTATTGCCTCCTCCCCAACTGATCTTTTACTTGGTATCTGATCCGCATTACAACTCATTATTATTACTTTATTCCACTCAAGACCCTTTGAACCATGCAAGGTTGATAGGACTACTTTCTCTGGGCTGTATTCCTCGTCCTTCTTCCTAGGGCCTAATGACATTGCAGCAGCACGATTTATCATATTCATCCAACCAGTCTTTTCTGCCCACTGTTTACAAGTGTCTAAAGCAATTTTTGTTAAGGTTGCTGTACCTTTATTACTCCTCATCTTGATTGACGACGATTCCATCCATTTCGTAAGGTTGGCGAAACGTTTTGCTATCTCAACTTTATCAGAACTTTCCTGGGTAAAGCGCACGAAGTTTGAATGTAATGTTTTTGTTTCGAGAGAACTGTCCTCCGGGATGGCAAGGTCGCCAAAAGTAACTTTTCTTCCTCTCATACTCAATGCCACTTCATCCAAAACTGATTCCTGTTCTCCAAACAATGCCAATACTCTCTTCATTAAGCGAGGATCATTTGATTGTCGGAAAAAGGCCATAAGGCTTAACACATCGCTTGTTTCTTTTTCATCCCAGAATGATTTACCTCCGTAACGAATTACTGGCTGTTCGATCAAACTTTCTAGCTCATCCAAGTGAGCATTATTGCGGCTTAGAATTGCCCATCCATGTGGATCCTGATTTATAAGGCTTAAAATACCCTGTATCTGTTCCTCCATATCTACATATGAACGAAAAGTGACCTTTCCCCCTCCCTTTTTTGCCGAGCGTAACTCTTTGGCATAACGGTAAACATTCTTTCCTATCAGTGCTCCGGCCACCTCTAAAATTTCAGGTTCACACCTAAAGCATGTGTTTAAGTAAAATATGTTAGGTCTGAAGTGTTTTTCAAACTGTTGAAATATTTTGACTCCTCCTGAGGATCTGAAGGAGTAGATGGCCTGATCATCGTCTCCAACTATACTCGTATAGACTCCAGCTCTTGTATGCAATGCTATCCATGAGAATTGTATAGAGTCAGTATCCTGAACTTCGTCTACTATCAAATGTGTCAAATCTAACGTGCGCATTTTTCCCGAATGCATTTGACCGACAACAAATTTTGAAAGAGCATTGAGGTCCGCCACATGGTCTTTCTGGCATAACGCCTGATAGGTATTAAACAAATGGATCTGTTGTCTGTTATGCCGAACTGAAATCACATCCGTATCCATTTCTCTGCCGATAGCATCAATAACGAATTCAGCTTCAGCAAACTTCATCGTTACACCGGATTCTTTCAAAGCCCGGTGAATGACAGATCTCTGTGCTGGCCCTATCAACATCTTTCCCGGCCAGCGAATCATGTCCAGTTGCTTCTTAACGAGTCCGTGAAAAGTATCCACCAGCACCCGGTCAAGATCCTTCTTGCTCAATCGCTTTTGTAACTTTGCTGCAAGTGCGTTTGTTGCAGCGCGAGTAAAGGTCACCATCCCGATTCTTGCATATGGATACTTTTTGAGAATCGATATAACCGCTTCTATCATGGTGAACGATTTGCCTGATCCAGGCGCTGCTATCACCATATTGTTTGCGCTAGCATTCTCGATAACAGGTCTTTGCTCTTCTGTTGGCTTACCCATTTCAACCTCATTACTTCGTTTTAATAATTATACATTTTTATAAAAGCGCTTTTCTTGTGTACTGCTGGTTCTACTGGAAATCACTTTTTTTCCTTTTTTATGCAATCAGGTTGTTTGTGAAACGCGTGACTATGGAATAATGGTTCCATCTCCAAAAGACATTACAAAAAGGGCTTTAAATGAAACTTTTACGTTTAGTATCTCTGGTCTCTTCTGTCGTCATTGGTTTTTCCCTATCGGGTTGTGCCGGTGACACCGGCACTACGCCAGGCACCGCTCTGAATGCGTACAGTCACGGCCAGTACTGGCATGCTAATGCAAATGATTCTGTCGCCAAGAATGCCTATTCGTTTGCTGGTTTCGACGTTAATTTTAAGGAGCAAGAGGTTACTCCTGGAGGGGATGCCGACAACTTTCTTTCTAAGTATCTCATCAATAGTTCGATGGGCTACGTAACAGGCGGTCTAAAAGGTTTTGGGATCATGAGCCTCAGCTCTTTGTACAGTTCTTCTGACGCCGAATACATCCAGGTCAATCAATACCTAGTGTTCGTCCCCAATCCAAAAAAATTGCCTTACAATGATGAAAGTTTGGTACGTGAGGGAGCTAAGTATGTTTTTGAGCATACAAAAGCAACTCAGGCCTCATTTGGATACAACCCTGAAAAACAGAAAGCAGCTCTGGCCACATGTAAAATTGATATGGCAGTCGTCAATAAATGGAGTACCTGTGATCTGCCCTCTAAGCCTGATGCTGATGTTTTCCCTACAGATTCAATGTACAGCTTTCAGGCGATTCGCCCCGCAACAGGAACCGAAATTCCTGAGCTAAACCTTCCCGCTGGTGATTACGCTGTAATTCGTTATGTGTTCATCCCATTTAAAGGAAACGAAACAAGCGCTGATTTTTCGGGTATCATTTTCCGTTCTGATAGCCCAAATACAACAACTCCAGGGGGTGTTGCAGCCTCCATCAACGGAAAAGATTATTACCTCTTTACCGGTGAATACGGTAAAAAAGGCTTCCCAGAAAAAACATTGAAAGCCAAGTAATTAAAAAAGGGGCCTAACGGCCCCTTCTTCAATATTTCGGCAACTGCTTGCCCGTAACCGGATCCAGCGTAGTTGAACCTACCTCACATATGGCCGGTCGAGGTAAATAGCTACAATCTACATTTTCCTCTTTTATAGCCTGAGCATTTTCTTGTCTGGCCTTTATCATATTTTCTTCACCGCCCATTGCTTCCTTGGTACGTTCTGATGGAAGTTGATAGTTCTCATTCTGGAATGGTAAGTTTTCCACAATTGATTCTTCGGAGAATTTTGAATATTGATCAGGAACTTCTCCTACCTGAACTGCATCATTAATCCACTCCGTCAGATCAATTTTATCGAAATCCAGTTGCTGTATTTGCTTTATTGATAGCCCCACGCAATTAGAGGCGACAGGGTCTATTCCTAATTGCGGATAAGCTTGTTGCATAATAACGCGTGACAACATGGAATTATAACAGCACATGTCTGTTGCTTTTTTAACGCATTTCTTTGTGAAACCAACATTCAGATATTTGACGCATCGTTCCGTATCTAATGTAAAACAGGATTTTTGATTCTTATGAATAGAAGCTTCCATCTCTTTCTGGTCGCATGCTACCAACATTTCTAAAAGCATTTTAGTGACCTGATAGGCTGTATAAATCCAACCGATCACGTTTAATGCAAGCATAAAGTTTTGAACCGCAGCCGAGAAGACAACCTCTCCTCCGGTAGTAGCAACGTTCTTAAAGACAAAGTCACGAACTGTATCTGGTAGCAATTCGTAGGCTTTCTTCATTGCCATCTGCTTAAGCTGACCTATACCGAAGCTGGACATTGTTTCCTGTGCCAACTGGCCAGCACCTCCTGCCCCTCCAGAAGTTGCGGAAGACCCAACTGCCCTGCTTAGATTACCAGCGACGTTTTCATATACGCTCGTTAAGGAGCTCGTGACGTTGTTCCACATTTGCCCTACTGTTTTACCAGCTGATGCAGTCCACTCTCCGACCGCATTAGACATAGAAGCCCATGTACCTGTATCACCGCCGGTCCATTTTATTAGCTGAGCATTAACTCTGGTCCAGTTTGTGTTTCTGATCATAGATCCGGCAAGCATGATACCTTCAAGTGCTCCTGCGGTTCCCTGTGGTGCTTCGCAGCAGTCCGTCTTTGCCAGGCCATTTACAAAGCCTACTGAACGACCACACCATTCAGGTTTTCCTTCAAAGACGGAACATGAATTGGCATCGTTAGGGTCTTCGCATTTGGCTTCGCCCTGCATGTACTGAACCATGTTTGAATAAGCCGCAACTTTTCCAAAATCGTTGTTCTCTTCCTTTGGCCCAGTTTCGCATGTTCCACCTGAACATGGGATCATGCCAACACAGGCATTTGTAGAAGATTCAACCTCCCGAACTACATCCTTCCCTCTGTCACAGGTGTATTTCTGTTCATACATGTAGCAACTGTTAGTGCCCTCATCGAACCAACCCTCTGCACATGTTTGTTTATCGAGTACACATGCTGCATCATTTTTATAAGCACTACATGCATCAGGCATACTCTTTATTTCTTCATAGTTGTAACAGAGGTCCTTTCCATTAGCGTCTTTCATAATTTTTCCACTAGCGTCATAAGAGCAAATTTTGTCTTTGGCCAATGGATCACAAAAGTAGCCTTCAAGGTTTGTCTTCCAGGTAAGAAATCCTTTATCACCTTCATACAGAGGCTTTGCCAATGAAAGCACGCTTTCCGGAAGCCGTTTTGTGCCAACATCCATATCTTTAAACCGATCGAAACGGCAGAATGTATTCGGAGCTTGTACAGCATCGTAACAACCAGCTGGTTCCTGGACGTGCTTATCTTCGAGCTTCATATTTTCAAAAGTCAGCTCAACCTCAAAATACCCTTCACCCTTCCCACCAACCCATACTCTGGATGCCATTGTCACTTCTCGATCAGGCTCCTCATACACCGATTTTCTGACCTTATCAGTCACATCGTAAACCTTGTCGAGTTTCCACGATTTTTTTAACTCCCAAGATCCCTTAGGAGCCGGATAGTCACTTTCTCGATATGCACCATCTATGTGAGCAAAAATCTGCGTGCCATCAAGTGTTACCCGCATGTGGTCATCCCACTCCGCGTTAACAATCTTTGCTGAGGCCAATTTTGCATCCGGATGGAATTTTAATGTCAGTTCGTTATCATATACCCCGTCACTCCAGTAGTTGTCATCACGGCGACCAAACCATATACGCACACAATTATCGCCGCACATCGACATGTCTCCGTTTCCGCCTGAAATGTAAACAGGGACTGAAAAATCACGGGTTATCGTGCAGCTGCTGAAGTTATCTTGCTTAGGCGAGTTACAGTAGAACTCTTTGTAATCAGGATAGTGTGTGGTTACTGTTTTTTTAGAGGTCTCAACATTACAGTTCTGAAGCCAGTTTCCAGTACCAGCAACAGCATTTGTTATCTCATTTCTCCCCGCAGTAAACATGGGATCGTTAGGCTTTATAGATGATGCCGGGTTGTCCTTGTTAGCATTTACGAGGGTGCGGTAGGCAACGCCATCATAACTTTGAGCATCAAATAACTGGCTTTTCCGATTCTTTATATCGTTTACAAAGCCATCCTCATCCCCATAACGATCTGCGGCATTGAACTTAATATCGCTGTGCTTTTGCTCTGAGCTGAAAATCTCTCCGGTATTTGTTTTGGTTCCAGGAGTAGTATTGGGATTACTGCTTATACCAATGTTGCCATTAGCATCCCGAGAGAGCAGCTTTGCCCCTTCCTTGGTATAGTTTGAATTGATTGTCCCTCCAGACATACTCGGCAGTTGTACGGCGCTACCAATGGACTTTCCATCGGATGCGGCATTTTTCATGACACTTTCATTTGAGTTCCCTGCCCCATACTTTCCGAGATTAAGATTAGCGGATTCGGCTTTACCCACGTATTTCTCGGTGATCTTCCCACTGACATTCTCGCCTGAATCCGCATTCTTGTACTTCTCAACAATGTCCTGAGCACTGGTTGTCGCATTGCGATTTGCGTTAGGATTAGCAAGATTAAAGTTACTTTCGAGCTGGTCAAATATAGCGTCTGCCGCATAAATACGAGGAGTCATTACCATATTTATGAGAGAGATATAAAAAGCCCAACTCATAGTATTGGCAATCATTGATGCAATAATAGTTGAAGCTATCGTTTTTCTAAGTTTCATTATTTTTACCCTTAGAAATCAAGCGCCTGGTATATATCTGACGCAACAGTCATTGTAACGCCACAACATATAGACATAATTATCATTGCCTATTTTTTTGCGCCCACCTTTAAGGGTTGACCAGTCATGTACCGAATCACCAAGACGATGACAGCAATCCGGCCCTTTCGCCTCAGGAGTTGGGAAAAGCATTGAAAGCCGATACTGGGAACGAGGTGTAAAGTATTCCCACGTTTTCTCACACATTGCGTCTGCTCCCATCGTTCGCATCAGCATTCCCTGGCGATGTAGTTTAGTCAGAAGACGCTGGGTTATCAGTGAACTCGTCCTTACAGCGTCATCATTTGCGTAAATGTGGCCGGTTAATGGATAAAGGTTGCCATCGCATCCGGCACAAAAGTATGCAGCGAGATTATCCTTTCCTGCTGTTACTGCTACACAGTCAGCAGCGCACACCATTGAGGCAATTGGGTTTGCAAAAACTACTGCCTCTGGATTCAGGACGAGTGTAAGCAGATCACTTTCCCACATAGGGTCCACTTCGCTTATATAGGTCAGGCTGGCATCTATATAGGGTTCAGCAGTGCACTCGCCAATAATCAGTAATTTGAGCATTGTCATGATTGGGAACTCCCAAAGATGAACATCGTAAAATCCGGCTTCAGTTGCTGTCATTGGCTGATTTGTGTTGCTTTTACCAATATCAAACTGCGATTTTTGAAGCATCGTGCCTTCAAGAAAGGGGCTGCACCAGGGGCTCTTTACAACTTCTACAATCTTCACCGGCTGAAAGAAGCTCAATTGCCAACCTATTTCCGGTACGCCGTTCTGATCTGTGCAGTAGCAACCCGGACGTGAAGGAGCAGCGCCTTCTGGAGCTGCCCCTATGCCCATTATCCTCATGGGAAAAATGCAGCTCCAACAGATATTCTTAATCAAGCCCTGCCACACTCCAGCTGACTGACACATAGCCCCAGGGACTCCAGCATCTGCTGCCATAGCCATACCCGGTATAGAAAGCGAAAGCATAACTGCTACAATGAACTCTAAAAGTAACTTTTTGAATTTTTTCACCATCATGCTCACTTGGATGTAATAAATGTTGCAACACTTTCGATATAGTCGACGGCTTTGGTAAAATAACTTCTCATCTGGTCCGGATAATTTAGCGTCAGCCATGTTGCAAAGAGAGCGCCTATAATAAATCCGAGTTTCATCTTATTTTTCCTCTGAAAGATTTGGGGCTCCGATACCACGGACTTCTGCCTCGCTAAACAGGGTGATCCGGAATTTATCTTGGTCAGTAGTTATAAGCGCAGGTGTGTTTTTAATCTGAAAGCGTGAGATGATCTGTTCGTTAACTTTAAACACCTTACCGTTAAATTTTTCACGTAAATCATTTAGGTGATCCCATCCATTATCTTTTTGGATACGGGTAAACATTGGCATTACTTTTCCACTACCCAGACGTTGTCGATACTGCTGCTCAGCCCATACCAGCTGGCCCGGATTGAGTGGATCGAAAATTATCATCGTCAGGTTTTGAGGAAATCTCGAAAGTGGATTAATCAACTCACCGGCGGAAGCTATTACACGGCCCTGCTTATCTTTTACGTCCTGAGTGACCCTCACTGTAGGGTCAATTAAAAATTCTTTGTGTTCCTGGGCAGGAGGGAGGTCGACCATCCATTGATTTTTCCATGTGTCAGAAACGGCCCTTTTTTTTGCACCTTCCCAGTCATATTTTTGTGCACGTTCTTCCAGTTCTTTAATGATGCTCTTTTCTTCAACGGGATAAGTGGTACCAGCAACCGGGAAAATATCCTGATCGGGTTTTTTAGCAAGTTCTCGCTGAAAAAACTCAACGTTGAAGGAGCCTACCATTTTTGCAAAACGAGCTTGCTCCCTAGAAATAATTGTCGGTACTTGAGTTACTTGATACTGACTGAAGCTATCAGGATCAATTGTAATCAAAGGAGATTCAAATTTTCCTTTGACAATCATTTGGTTTATTGCTGCCTGTGTCTCTGGTAGCCGAGTAGTTCCTTTCTTTAGACCATTGAAAACTACACGAGCTTTATGCTCTGAGGCCGTACGTAGAAGGTCTTCCAGTACATAATCCGGCAAGCTAAATGAAGCAAAGATCGTTATTCCATTTTCAGTTGATAGTGCTTCTTCACGTGTGCTATCCATTTTTCTTTCGAAGTCAGCAGCTGTGATGCCCGAGGAACCAAACAATTTTTCGATATTTTTAGATTGTCCTCGCATGACTTCCGGCTTATTTTCCACAGCTTTCAGAGCCGCTTCATTAAGGCTGGCGTTTTCTTGAATTTCATCACGTCTTCTAATTATATCGTTGACAGCTTCAGAGTTATTACTTTGGGCCCTGATAGCCTGGGTATGGTCTATAACTGCTTGAACACTATCCGCATTCATACCGGGGACGTAACCACGGTTTATTTGCTTGCTCAGGTCCTGGTTTTTTTGGAGTGCTTCAGCTTGCGCTATGTACTTCTGCACATCTGGTGATTTTAGCGTAGCATCAAGGCTAAGAGCCCCATCTGGCTGCTGTGCACCTTTAGCCTGTGCCCCAAGCCCTTTTGCTTGCTGAGCGATTAGGTCAGCATCATGTTGATACTCAGTGCTTGCATTTGTATTACTTAAAACTGCACATAACGCAAGTCCAGGAAGTATTGGTAAATATTTTTTATTTACATTAAAAGATCGCATATGTTTTCCCAATTACTGAATTCAGCTTTACTGTTCCCCAAAAACGGGAATCCCATGAGTGATCGGTTTGCCCAATTAGGAAAACTTCGCCTTCAGGAATTATCAATTCTTTTTCAATCAAAATGGACGGAATATTGTATTTCTTCGAAATACGACGTGCATTAGCTTCAAAAAATTTGTCCCCGTTATAAACCCCATCCATTGTTACTTTAAGTTTGTCACCGCCCACACCGGCAACAATTTTTATGACTCGTTCATTTTCTGGGATAAAACGTACCGATTTCGGCATGTTAAATGCTATGAGTTCACCAGTTTTAATACTTTTATCCGAATGATCAATCATATAAAAATCAGCAGGCAGGCACCCATTCAATAAACCGTATCCAAATGTATAACGGGTGAAAAAGACACACATAACGAGAATCAGCAATAAAATATTAAGGGGGACATACCAATCCAGTATAAGCAGCCCTCTCTTTTTAGGTATGTAGTCGCTCATATTTTTCTCACTGGCACTGAAGAATATTTTTACTAGGCAGATGCACCTCTATCCAAGTAATTATTATCCATGTTTTTCAACGCTCGGAAGTCTGCAAACCAACCTAATATTCACCTATAAGAATGTTAATTCCTCAGCATGTATACGCAGCTTTGTTAGCGGCCATGAAAGATGCCTTTGGAGCAAAGTTACTTTCCGACATTAATTTTTCAAAGGTCCAATTATTGGGTATAAAAAAGCCGGGACATAATGTCCCGGCTTTATATTTAAAAATTAACTACTCACTGCTTGGTATTGATACAGTGTTTTCAGACTTACTTGCCTCTTCAGCCGGTCCGAAAACTGTCACGTGCTGTGTTGCAAAGTCTCCACTATCATCATAAGCAATTACTTTTATGTCCTGCTTACCACGGTTAAGGTTTTTAGAAAGTGTAGCCGTACTACCGAAAACGTTCCTTAATTCGCCGTTGATGAACCATTCATATCTAACCATTTTTCCATCAGTATCATCACATTTATTGGTAAAGCTCCAGCTTAGGTTGGTTTCCGTGTAGCTCAATGTACAATTAGGCACTGCGTTTTTAACGACATCAAACTCAACAGATGCTGAACCTCTCTGTCCAAGTTTACTAACAACATCAATTGTAATCTCGTATTTCTTTTCTTTTAAACCCGAGATCAGTTGAGCCCAATAATTTTTGCCGCTGGGTATTACTTCACCGTTCACCTTGTATGTGACCGTATCTATCGAGTCCGCCGAATGAGATAGCTTGATGTTTGACCTTAAGGTTACATCGAGTGGAGCTCTCATATATTTGTTAGAGAACTTGGGTGTCATCTCAACGTTCATTGGCGTTTGTTCATCGACAACAAAGGTATTTTCGATACGCTGTTCATTGTTTCGGTTATCTTTGAAAACAACCATCAATGTATATTTGCCAGGATTTTCAATTGTAAATTCTTTGGTGTCACCTTCATCTTTAGTGATTACCAGATTCTCTTTGTCGTAGATCCATTCACGGGAATAAGTAACACCAGGATAGTCTCCATCCTTAATACCGCTCAACGCAACGCGTAGGGTGGTCGGTGCCATGTCGTATTTAAGTTTGGAGCTTATTTTCATCTCGGGAAATTTATAAACCCACGATTTGACAGAAACTCTACGGGTAGAAACCGTATTCTCCTTATTGTCCGCTAACCATGCACTGTATTCAAAAGCAGCATATCCCTGTTTATCCAACATTTGCTCAGTAAGGGTAACAGACAGTGAAGAGCCCTTAAATGTCTGGCCATCCGGTGTTTTCCATTCTTCAACTACGTTATTACCATTCTGGTACTTACTGTTAGGGTTCGTGAACTTACCTTCCAAAGTAACTTTTTGACCAACCTCTACCTTTGAAACCCCCGTTACCGAGACAGAAAGGCGCTTGGGTTTTGCGGCTGCCAACCGAGCAGACGTTTCCTTCCATGAAGACTCCTCTGCCAGTTCATCGGAATCAAGGTAACGCATCCGGGCATAAATCGTAGACGGTAGGGTATCAGCTGAAGCCACAGTGTAAGTTGTATCTCCCTGCACCCAGTTGACTTTATCCTCTGACCAGAGAACCTCAGCGGTGCCTGCTGGTATAGGTTCATCGTTATCAAGCAGGGTTACAGGTATATCTGAGCCCTGAAGAATGTCTGTAACATCTATACTGAGCTTAGGCTGCTTGTAGGTAACTACCGTTAAGGCATCTGTGTAGGAAATCTTGGATGTGAATTTATTAGTCATTTTTGCCCTATAAAGCCACTTTCCTACTTCTGTCTTTTTGATACTTACACTTCTCTTTCCGGTCATGTCGGAAAGCATGGTCCAGGTTTGACCATTATCAGAGGACTGCTGCCATTCGGTGGGGGCGAGTGCATCAGAGTTAGCCGTACTGGCAGATTTGAAGCTTACCAGAGTACTAAGTGGGATCCTTCCGATAATAAGGCTTTTCGACAGGTTACCCTCCAGTTCCTCACCTTTATAGATTCGAATGCCTACAGCACTGGTCTCACGTTTCATTTCAAAATCAGAGAATGGCGATCTGACCTTAGCCACACCAACCAGACGCATATTACCCAGATCCATATTTTCAATTTTAATCTTGGTTTCGACAATGCCCGCATCATTGACCGGCAATGCTTCAGTCAGCGCAGTTCTTTCGTATGTAGTTTTATAACGGCCTGTTTCTGGATCTTTGCCGTATACACTTTTTTGAGAGTATATCGTGACGTCCCATTCTCCCATTGTTTTACGGTCAAATGCACTTTTACGTGTGGAGTTGTTATAACGCCCCACTGTTACCTTTAAGGGCACTTCAAGAGATGTGGCTGTTTTTTTGTCATCCACTTCCATCGATGCTCGAATATTGAAATCAGGCACCGTATATACGTTGAGGGTGTCTGTAGTTCTTAATTCTGGATCCTTTGAGTATTCTACAGCTATGTCAAAGACGTTCTTTGTCCACAATGGTGCAGCAGCAACCTTGACCCTTTGTACAAAGGTCGTTGCATCGTTGTTTGAGGAACGATTTTTAAATGACGTTTTGACAGCCTCAGAGCCGTTTTGAGAGACGATCATCGTAACGTCAGCTGGTACCACCTTCGCTAATATTCGAGCGGCCTCCCCCCCGGTCGTATAAGCCAGAGCAGTGTTCGGATTGATGCCTGCTATGACTTTATTCTTTTTGTAAGAGATGATCGGGTTGTATGGTAATTGTGTGGTCAGAGTACGGCGATTCCTTGCGGAAACCGCTTTAGAGCCCTTCCCGTTAATCATATAGACTTGATAGTCGAGCAGATTCTCACCTGTTTTATTAAAGAATCCAGTTAGACCCGGGGTACGTCCTTTAAAATAGAACTCCAACCCATCAGGGACATTGTTCCACTGAGGGTAGCATGCTGTAACATCTGATTTTTCCCCATACCAGGCGAGGTAAGCATTCGCATTTTCCTCTGTGGTAAACAGAGTGCATTTATCACCAGCTGTTTGACTAAGCAGGTCCGTATACTGACGTACGCGCGAGTAAAGAGTTACGTTTTTTTCCAGATTCTTAAGAGTGAATCCAGTAGGTTGATAAGTGAACACGGTACTGAAATTTACGTTTTTTCCATAAAGGTTTTCAGCCACCACAGTAATCTCGTGATCCGAATTAACTGCTAAATCGTCTCCAACCGGCAGGTAGTAAATACCTTTATAATTTGTAGGTGTTAACGAAACTACTTTGTTGTCTATTGTTACTGATTTTATGTCAGCAACCCCAGCCTGCCCCTGGAAAGCTGCAACGATAATCTCGTTCAGGAAGTATACGGGTGCTCGTTTAGTTAATACCTGCCCATCTTTGAGAACCATAAGCGTTGGGTTATCAGACAGCATCAGTTTGCTTTCAGGCTCAGTGTACGTAGAAGAGTTTTTGCTCGTATTTTCTACTGTAAAAGTCGCTGCGTAGGACCCGTTTATAAGATCCGTTAAGTCAAAGATATAGAGGTACTCATCACCGACTTTTTGAGGTCCACTTACCGGCTGTAAAGTTCTACGTAAAGGGGTTGCCCAGGACTGTTTGAAATCAATCTCAGTGCCATCATCTAAAGTCACTTTAGTCGTCGGCTTAAACACGCCATCCGGAGTCATAGTGAGCGACATAGCTGTTGGGAGCCACCATTCACCTTCTGTTTCTTGCTGGGGTACCTTAACGGCCACAGCAACGGTTTTGGCTCCGGTATAGATGTCCTGGCCACCTACTTTGATTGTTTTAGCCTCATCGGTAAAATTCCAAAGTGTATGGTCTACTACAGGAGGCCGATAATCCCAGTTAACAACAAGCTTTTTGGATTCAGGAGGTGCGAAATAATTATTCTTAGAGTTTGCTGTAATTGTGATATCACGTGAACCCAAAAGTTCATCTGTATCACTGGCCTTAATGCTTCCAACTTCAATGGTACAGGAAGTTCCGCCAATAGGTACTTCACAGGCGGAGCCTGAACCTATTGAGATGTATTGAATATAATTGCGGGGTTCAACAGAAACAGCGATATCTTTGATCGCTTCATCCTTTAAATACGATTTGAAAGAAAAGCCGTCATAGACTAATCCGTTCAGGGATGATTTAAGACCGGTGATAGTTGGTTTTACCGGTGCCACACTTTTGATTGAATATTCACCTTTTACTATTTCAACTTTTTTCCGTTCAGAACCAGAGAAGTAAGAAATCTTGTAAGGTAGTTTTAAATCACCGGTGGTGTTGGGAACGCCTGAAAGAGTGAAGCCGTTAGAAGTTAATCCCAAGGTATTGGGTAACCACTCAAAAAAACAAACGAGGTTATCAACAGAGGAAGTCGCTCGATCATCAACCGTTACATTACAGGCTGTGCCTGCACCTGAGGCAGTGATAGTGTTAGAATTAACGTATGCAACAAAGTCGCCCGGCCCCGGGTCAAAGGATACGGCTGGCAAATCAGCCTGTAGCTTTCCTGAAATCATAATCGCTTCAGCATAGACCGCTTTAATCGGAGCAATTAAAGAAAACAACAGGGCTAAACCTAAACCTGATTTTCTCATGACGAATACCTGTTTTTCTGAGCAAAATTAAACTCACTTTACGATGAAAAACAGAAATATCCGTTCGTATAACATTTAAAAAAACCTGTATTTTTCCGTATATTCCGTATGTTAATGCGCTATTTTGAATTCTTGGCTTCAGATAAGCGAAGCGCGGTAATTATAGACTCGGAGCTTACCCAGGGCGTTTTTTGAGCAAGATATCCAAGTATGTAGAGGCCAATTTTAACGCAATCCATTTGTGAGACGGGGACCATGTGCATGAAGGGTTTTAAGCCATCTTTATCGACTGGAACTATCCCTGCGGATAACAACAAACCGCCCCTCTCGTTTGGGGTAACGCTTATATTTTTGTATACGACGTGGCCATGATGTGAGGTTTTCCTCTTATCAATCTTTAAAGTATGCATGATTCTAAGAAATACAGATGCCATCTGCATAACTTCATTCGTCGACAATTTTAGAAGTACAGAACGGTTTGAGCCCCAGTCATAATCTTTTTTTGCGTTCCTTGGAGCGACGTGCAATGTAAGATAATAATTATCAATCTCATTTGAAAAAGGTGAAGGTTTTGATGAGCTAACATCTTCATTGTTCATCTCAATGACAAGGGCTGCATCCTGACCAAATGCTTTAACATTATGGTTTTTAAGAGCGAAGTCTGAAGTTGCCATATAAAAAGTCACTTTTGATAAAACCACATACCGCCTAATGATTCATCATCGGCAAGATGCTTGAAATTTGATAGTGTAAATCCTGTTTTGGTTTCAGAAATCACCAGGCTGTAAGATGCCGTATGTACAAGGCGAGAATTGTTTAGATCAAGATCATCACAAAAACCAGGGCTTTTGACGGGGTCAGCCTTTTCAACAAAAGTTACTTTTGAAGCGATGCCGTTGATCACGATTTTCTCGTTATCAGCAATTTTAATGTTTAAAGAAGGCGAGCTTTTATCACATGGCAGGAAGAGTGATGTCTTTTTAAATGTGTTTCCAGTGAAGTCCAAAAGGTCAGGTTTAACCGGAACATTGTTTAGGATTTTATAAACTCCAGCAAATGCACATAACACAACAAAACCAGATAAAACATATCTAATCTTAGACTTCATCCCCCAGTTCCTCTCCTAAAAGTTTTAACGCGCTTACGCACATAAGCCTCAACTGATACAGTAAGTTATCAGCGGTTATTCCACCAACGAAGGTAACTGTACGTCGTATTGATGCTCCGCCAGGCTCGCACTGGATATGGCCAATACCAGAATCACGGAGGAAGTCATTTTCTGCACTTACAAGGTCTGACTCTACAGGTGGAATGATAACTTCAATGAGTATTGTATCAACTGGGGCCCACTCCCAATCGAACTTAAGAGAGGAAATTGGGGATATAGAAACAAGAAGCTCATCAATATTAAAAATTACGGGTTTTATTCCCATAACCTCAGACTGAATGAAGTGGCTTTCTACCATAACTACCGGAAACTCTGAAATAGTCAGAACTCCGATTAACTGGTCTCGGCGTAAACCATGTATTAGTGAGTTGCGAGATAGCATTCGATCAGCCTTTATTATAATAATCAATCATTTGGGACAAGGACAAAAGGGATTACAGAAACGAAGATTCTACATGAACATCGTTGTCAGTGACCTTAGGTCCATCGGGTATAAGGGTATCAAAAAATCCTTACATAACCATTAAACCACAAAGACTTTTTACGTAAAATAATAATTAAGTACCAGATTTATTAAGATAATTCTTAGGTTTTTTACAAATTTAGGAAAAATCCGCACTTCCTGTAACAGCATCCAAATTAACCTAAAATACCGTTTCATTAACAGTAATTTTACAGATTCAGCTGAAGCCTGAGTTTATTATAACAAAAAAAAGGCCAGCAAGTATGCTGGCTTTCCTGGTAAGACAAGTTGAACTCAGAAGTCGATTGTACTGTCTCTCACCTATCTTGCGGCTTTGTTGAATAAATCGAACTTTTGCTGAGTTGAAGGATCAGATCACGCATCTTCCCGACAACGCAGACCGTTCCGTGGCAAAGCAAAAGTTCAAAA
>NZ_JBLVYK010000220.1:0-290 GCF_048284255.1 Enterobacter cloacae complex sp.6700776
GGTAAATGATGAAGCTGAGTATGAAATCTCTGGCAGCACTGCTGATGATGCTGAACGGGGCGGTTATGGCGTCAGAAAACGTGAACACTCCTGAAAACCGCCAGTTCCTGAAGCAGCAGGAAAATTTAAGCAGACAACTGCGTGAAAAACCTGACCATCAGCTGAAGGCCTGGGCGGAGAAACAGGTGCTGGAGAACCCCCTTCAGCGTTCAGATAACCATTTCCTGGATGAGCTGGTTCGTAAACAGCAGGCTTCGCAGGACGGGAAACCCCGGCAGGGGGCCCTGTAT
>NZ_JBLVYK010000221.1:0-290 GCF_048284255.1 Enterobacter cloacae complex sp.6700776
CCGAGAGCTGACGGTACTGTTCATCGTCGAGCACCGAGAGCATCAGCAGGCAGGCGTCGGCCTGATAGTAGCGCGCCAGGTAGATCTGGTAAGGGTCGATGGTGAAGTCCTTACACAGGATCGGCTGCGGCGCGACCTGGCTGACGATCGGCAGGAAATCGAAGCTGCCCTGGAAATATTTCTCATCACACAGCACCGAGATCGCCGAGGCGTAGTGCTTGTAGATGCTGGCGATCGCTGCCGGATCGAAATCTTCGCGAATCAACCCCTTCGACGGTGAGGCCTTCTTG
>NZ_JBLVYK010000222.1:0-289 GCF_048284255.1 Enterobacter cloacae complex sp.6700776
GAATACCACTACCGGTATCCAGCACCTTAAGGGCGACGTGTTCCTGATCCACTTCGGCGCTTAGCGTTATGCGACCGCTCTCGGGGGTAAAATCGATGGCGTTATCCAGTAAATTCCCCAGCGCCTGCTCCAGTAACGCCGGTTCAGCAGCAACATTAACCTCAGTGGGCATAACATGTAGAGTGATGTTTTTTTCTGCCAACTGCACGGTGCGCGCTTCGCTGACGCGGCGAAATAATGCCGCCACATCAACAACAGTCAGAACGACTTCCTGACGATTCTCCAGTCT
>NZ_JBLVYK010000223.1:0-289 GCF_048284255.1 Enterobacter cloacae complex sp.6700776
CTACGCTCAGCGGGAGCGGATAAAGCCAAAGCCATTGTGATCACCAGCAACGTTCCTGAAGGAGTGATGGAAATTGTGCGTATTTGCCAAGAAAACTTCCCGAACTTGCATATTATTGCCCGTGCAAAAGGGCGTTTAGAGGCTCACGAATTACTGCATAGTGGCGTGACGGATTTTAGCCGTGAAACCTTCTCAAGCGCATTAGAAATGGGAAGTAAGGCACTGATTAGTACAGGTATGCATCCTCATAAAGCTTATCGTGCAAAACAGCATTTTCGCCGGCTTGATA
>NZ_JBLVYK010000224.1:0-288 GCF_048284255.1 Enterobacter cloacae complex sp.6700776
ATTATTAAACTGCGAACTGGAAGACATTCTTCACTGGCATGATATAGGCGCAATCAATCTATGTCTTAAGCTTAACCCAACGCCGGGAATATTAAAAATCGCCGTCCTCTCCCATCAGGAAAAAGAGGTAACCAGCGCGTTTAATCCATTTACCTCAGTCGAGGCAGGAGAAACAGTCTGGTCGCAACACTCCCATATCCGCAGCATTCTGCGACTTGAAGGCGATATTCCGACGATGGAAACCCTGCGCGGAAATACGGTAACCCAGTTCAACGTAAAGGTATTTGC
>NZ_JBLVYK010000225.1:0-287 GCF_048284255.1 Enterobacter cloacae complex sp.6700776
TCACTGTCCTGTTCGGGATGGGAAGGAGTGGGACCAAGTCGCTATGGTCGTCAGGCTTGACTGGTTGGCTTATTGGCGCGGCCAATAAACCCAATTCGTAGAGTCAGCAGAAGTTTTCTGCACGCTGCTTTCACAGCGGAATCAGCATTTTGATTGCGTCTTCAGACTTCTGAAGAACAACATAACTTGAATCCTCACCCTGACTGCAATCTGCAGTCAAAGTTATAGGGTCAAGCCTCACGGGCAATTAGTACTGGTTAGCTTAACGCATTACTGCGCTTCCACAC
>NZ_JBLVYK010000226.1:0-287 GCF_048284255.1 Enterobacter cloacae complex sp.6700776
TCTGACGGCCGTGCTCGAGGGGCGTCTTCCGGACGGCTCACGGCTTGGCAAGGAGGTTAACGGACAGCATGTCCACCGCCCGGGTCATGACCTGACCTTTTCAGCCCCCAAAAGCGTGTCTATTCTGGCACTCATCGGTAACGATAAAGAAATGGTGGAGGCGCATAATCACGCCGTCCGTGTGGCGGCCGGCTATGTGGAGAAGCTCATCTCGGCCCGCGATACGAAAGACGGCGTTACGTCCATCGTACACACCGGCAAGATGGTAGCGGCCGCCTATACGCATG
>NZ_JBLVYK010000227.1:0-287 GCF_048284255.1 Enterobacter cloacae complex sp.6700776
GGCCGTAGTGATGCATCAGGCCGGTTGTCTTGGCCACCGCCACGGCGGCCGCCTTGAAGCCGGCCACCACCGGAGAGTCCAGCAGCACCAGCTGGCTGACCAGTTCCGGCCGGCGGCAGGCGGCCATCAGGCTCAGCATGCCGCCCAGCGAATGGCCGACCAGGGCCACGGGCGCGTCGGGCCGCATGTCGTGCTCGATGAAGTGCAGCAGCTGGTCGCGCAGGCGGCGCCAGTCGCTGGTGACCGGGAAGCGTGGGTCGTGACCCAAGCGGTCCAGCGCCTCGACC
>NZ_JBLVYK010000228.1:0-287 GCF_048284255.1 Enterobacter cloacae complex sp.6700776
TTCCGGCACAGAACGAATTACTCGTCTTCCAGCTCGATGTTGATACCCAGTGAGCGAATTTCTTTCAGCAATACGTTGAAAGATTCCGGCATACCAGGTTCCATCTGATGGCTGCCATCGACGATGTTTTTATACATCTTCGTACGGCCGTTAACGTCATCCGATTTAACTGTAAGCATTTCTTGAAGAGTATAGGCTGCACCGTATGCTTCCAGTGCCCACACTTCCATCTCCCCGAAACGCTGACCACCGAACTGCGCTTTACCACCCAGCGGCTGCTGAGTAAC
>NZ_JBLVYK010000229.1:0-287 GCF_048284255.1 Enterobacter cloacae complex sp.6700776
ATACGTGTTTTTTATTGTTGTTTTTTCTTTAACTCTCAATATTGTTTGTCTTGTCGTATTAAATTCACGAGCAATAGCACTAATACTGACACCGCTCTGAATACGCGCTATCACAACCTTTTTTTGTTCATCATTGAGAGTAGGGGGGCGACCAAAACGTTTCCCCTCACGTTTTGCTCTTACAATCCCAGCATGAGTCCGTTCAATCAACAGATCTCGTTCAAGTTCAGCAACGGCAGAAATCACTTGCATCGTCATTTTCCCCGCAGGACTTGTCAGATCTACAC
>NZ_JBLVYK010000022.1:0-57707 GCF_048284255.1 Enterobacter cloacae complex sp.6700776
GTCTACGTGTGCGTAGTGGCGAGTCGGGGTGTCATACTCAACGTGAGAGGTGTTGATGGTGATACCACGAGCTTTTTCTTCTGGTGCGTTATCGATCTGGTCGAAAGCACGAGCAGCACCGCCGTAGGTTTTAGCCAGTACGGTAGTGATTGCAGCAGTCAGGGTAGTTTTACCATGGTCAACGTGGCCGATAGTACCAACGTTGACGTGCGGTTTTGTACGTTCAAATTTTTCTTTAGACACGGCTATATTCCTTACTATAGTGCTCTCCCCTTCGGAGAGAGCACGGGACTTAGGTTTTAATCCTGTGGATTACTTACCACGGGCTTCGATAACGGCCTGAGCAACGTTGTTCGGCGCATCATCATACTTCAGGAATTCCATAGTGTATGATGCACGACCTTTGGTCAGAGAACGCAGCTGAGTTGCATATCCGAACATTTCAGACAGCGGAACTTCAGCGTGGATCTTAACGCCAGTTACTTCGGATTCCTGACCACGCAGCATACCGCGACGACGGCTCAAGTCACCGATAACGTCACCGGTGTTCTCTTCCGGAGTTTCTACTTCCACCTTCATGATTGGCTCAAGCAGAACTGGTTTTGCTTTCTTAAAGCCTTCTTTAAAGGCAATAGACGCAGCCAGTTTAAACGCCAGTTCAGAGGAGTCAACGTCGTGGTAAGAACCGAAGTGCAGACGAACACCCATGTCTACAACCGGGTAACCAGCCAGAGGACCAGCTTTCAGCTGCTCCTGGATACCTTTATCAACGGCAGGGATGTATTCGCCAGGAATTACACCACCTTTGATGTCGTTGATGAACTCGTAACCTTTAGGGTTAGAGCCCGGCTCCAGTGGGTACATGTCGATCACAACGTGACCGTACTGACCGCGACCACCAGACTGCTTAGCGTGTTTACCTTCAACATCGGTAACTTTCGCGCGAATCGCTTCGCGGTAAGCAACCTGAGGTTTACCCACGTTCGCTTCAACGTTGAATTCACGCTTCATACGGTCAACGATGATGTCCAGGTGCAGTTCACCCATACCAGCGATGATGGTCTGGTTAGATTCTTCATCAGTCCATACGCGGAATGATGGGTCTTCTTTCGCCAGACGGCCCAGAGCCAGACCCATTTTTTCCTGGTCAGCTTTGGTTTTTGGTTCAACCGCGATGGAGATTACCGGCTCAGGGAATTCCATACGCTCCAGAATGATCGGGTGATCCGGGTCACACAGGGTGTCACCAGTAGTCACGTCTTTCAGACCGATAGCAGCAGCGATGTCGCCCGCACGAACTTCTTTGATCTCTTCACGTTTGTTAGCGTGCATCTGTACGATACGGCCAAAACGTTCACGCGCCGATTTCACGGAGTTCAGGATGGTGTCACCGGAGTTAACCACACCAGAGTAAACGCGGAAGAAGGTCAGGTTACCCACGAATGGGTCGGTAGCAATTTTGAACGCCAGCGCAGAGAACGGCTCGTCATCACTTGCGTGACGCTCAGCCGGAGTATCTTTACCGTCGTCCAGGATGCCGTTGATCGCAGGAACGTCAACCGGGGATGGCAGGTAGTCAACTACCGCATCCAGCATTGCCTGAACACCTTTGTTCTTGAACGCAGAACCACAGGTTACCAGGATGATTTCGTTGTTCAGAACACGCTGACGCAGAGCAGATTTGATCTCTTGCTCAGTCAGTTCTTCACCACCCAGGTATTTCTCCATCAGCTCTTCAGAAGCTTCTGCTGCGGATTCGATCAGGTTCTGGTGCCATTCGTCAGCCAGGTCCTGCATCTCTGCCGGGATATCTTCGTATTCGAAGGTAACGCCCGCATCTGCTTCGTTCCAGTTGATGGCTTTCATTTTCACCAGGTCGATAACACCGGTGAAGCCTTCTTCAGCACCAATTGCCAGCTGAAGCGGAACAGGGTTCGCGCCCAGACGGGTTTTGATCTGGCCAACAACTTTCAGGAAGTTAGCACCCATACGGTCCATTTTGTTAACGAACGCGATGCGTGGAACTTTATATTTGTTAGCCTGACGCCATACGGTTTCAGACTGTGGCTGAACACCACCAACTGCGCAATAAACCATTACCGCGCCGTCAAGAACACGCATGGAACGTTCTACTTCGATGGTGAAGTCAACGTGCCCTGGGGTGTCGATGATGTTTACGCGATGCGGTTCGTACTGCTTAGCCATACCTGACCAGAAAGCAGTAGTCGCTGCGGAGGTGATAGTAATACCACGCTCCTGCTCCTGTTCCATCCAGTCCATGGTGGCTGCGCCGTCATGAACTTCACCGATTTTATGGTTTACACCGGTGTAGAACAGAATACGTTCGGTAGTAGTGGTTTTACCGGCGTCGATGTGCGCACTGATACCGATGTTACGGTAGCGTGCGATGGGTGTTGTACGAGCCATTTGATTCCTCGTTTATATCTTTAGGCGTTCAGTTAAGTTACCCAGAGCGGGCGGCTTCTCTGAAGCGCCCGCCTGGTGACTACGACTCCGAAGGGATTACCAACGGTAGTGTGCGAACGCCTTGTTGGCTTCTGCCATACGGTGAACGTCTTCACGTTTCTTAACTGCAGTACCTTTGTTTTCTGCAGCATCAGAAAGTTCGTTCGCCAGACGCAGAGCCATGGATTTATCACCGCGTTTACGAGCAGCTTCAACGATCCAACGCATTGCCAGAGCATTACGACGAACCGGACGAACTTCAACTGGAACCTGATAAGTAGAACCACCAACGCGGCGAGACTTAACTTCTACAGTCGGGCGCACGTTGTCGAGAGCGACTTCGAAAGCTTCCAGTTCATTTTTACCAGAACGCTGAGCCAGGGTCTCCAGCGCGCTGTATACGATTGCTTCTGCAGTAGATTTTTTACCATCTACCATCAGGATATTTACAAATTTTGCCAGCAGTTCTGATCCGAATTTCGGATCTGGAAGAATTTTACGCTGACCAATGACGCGACGACGTGGCATGGGATTACTCCGTTGTTAATTCAGGATTGTCCAAAACTCTACGAGTTTAGTTTGACATTAAGATAAATCAGTTTGGCCTTACTTAACGGAGAACCATTAAGCCTTAGGACGCTTCACGCCGTACTTGGAGCGAGCCTGCTTACGGTCTTTAACACCTGAGCAGTCCAGCGCACCACGAACGGTGTGGTAACGAACACCCGGAAGGTCTTTAACACGACCGCCACGGATCAGGATCACGGAGTGCTCCTGAAGGTTGTGACCTTCACCACCGATGTAGGAAGTCACTTCGAAACCGTTAGTCAAACGCACACGGCATACTTTACGCAGTGCGGAGTTTGGTTTTTTAGGAGTGGTGGTATATACACGAGTACATACGCCACGTTTCTGCGGGCAGGCTTCCAGCGCAGGCACGTTGCTTTTTGCAACTTTGCGTGCACGTGGTTTGCGTACCAGCTGGTTAACTGTTGCCATTAAATAGCTCCTGGTTTTAGCTTTTGCTTCGTAAACACGTAATAAAACGACCTCATACAATATGAGGACGCGAAATTTTAGGGCTACGTCGAAAAGGTGTCAAGAAATATACAGCGATCTCAAATCACCAGTTCATTTGACTGGCGTGCGTCACAGTAAGATTGACGAAATCAGTATAGCCAACCACGTCAATTTTGGCTGAAATTTGACCAGAAAGACCCCGCGCATCCAGATCCTCTTTAAGCGCAGAGACTGTTATGGGGGCATTAGCGAGGATTTCAACAAAACGGCTGCCATCAAGCGCCGCGAGCACGCCATCCTGAATCAGCAGCAGATCATCGCCTTCGCGCAGCATGCTCAGTAACGTGTCGATATCGCATTGCCACGGTGAACGGCTCAGGGTATGGAGCATGATAGCCTCAGAAAGTCAGAACGGTATCGTAGTGAGAAAGTTGTTCGCGCAGCGCAGAAGATGTCAGGATCGTCACGTCCAGCACGAACGGTATTTTCTCATTTAACCCACGAGCGGCCAGCGAGTCGGCGCACACATAGAAGGTTTCAATGTCATAGAGCGGCAGAACTTTAAAGGTCGCAATGTAGTCGCGCGCAAGAATGGCCTGCGGTTGTTGGCCTGCCAGAAGCTGGAATACGCCATCGCCTAAAAAGAAGACGCCAATATCTTCGGTTAAAGCCGAGGTCGCGAGCAATGCATCCAGCCCTTCCCGGCCTGAAGCGCTGCCATGCGGGGCAGAAGTAAAAACAAACGCTACGCGCTTCATCAAAATTGCACCACTCTGTCGCAGGTCAACGCCGCCTGTGCTAATGCGCCTAATCCGCTGAGCGAAAAGCCCGGTTGCAGGTTAGCCCCTGCCAGACCAAGGCGTTCGGCTTCAGTCGCATCCGTCACGCCGCGACGCAGTGCCGCCGCGACGCAGATATGCAGGTCGACGCCCTGCGTTTCGTTTAATTTTTGCCAGGCGCGCACAAGGTCAAACTCATCGCTCGCCGGGGACGTAAACTGGTTCGCGTTATAGACCCCTTCACGATAGAAGAAGACGCTTGCCAGTTCATGACCGGCATCAAGCAGCGCATGGGCAAACTGTAGCGCGCTGCTGGCCTGCTGGGTACCGTACGCCGGGCCCGTCACCATTAACGCAAAACGCATTACTTGTCTTGCCCCAGGAAGTCGCCGCTTTTGAACTGGCGAATATAGAGGTAAACCGTGTGTTTGGAGATATTCAGGCGATCGGCCACCTGGTTGATGGCATCTTTGATATCAAAAATCCCTTTCTCATAGAGGTTCAGGACGATCTGACGATTCTTGGCGTTGTTGGATACGTTGCGATCGGCATTCACCTCTTCAATGGTGAACTCCAGCGTCTGTGTCACGAGATCCTCAACAGAAGAGGCAAAGTTCACCGATGAGCCCACGTCCGGCGTTTCTGGCGGAATGAAAGTGCTCATGATTTGCGAGAATGGCACATCAAGGTTCATGTTGATGCACAGCAGACCGATCACCCGGTGTTCGCGGTTTCGAATCGCGATAGTTTCTGATTTCATCAGCACGCCGCTTTTGGCGCGGGTGAAATAGCATTTTGAGACGCTGCTGTCCGCGCCGGTCATGTCATGCAACATACGCAATGCAAGGTCGGTGATTGGCGAACCAATTTTACGGCCAGTGTGCTCACCATTCGCAATGCGGATAGCGGAACACTTAAGATCTTGCAGGGAATGCAATACGATTTCGCAGTGGGAACCAATGAGCATCGCTAACCCGTCCACTACCGCTTCGTAGGATTTCAGAATATCGAAGTCGGTCTGGTCAAATGGACGTTGATCCAGCAAATCAAGTTCACTGGTTTCGTTGGTTAAAAGCGACCTGGACATGAAAAAAACACTCCTTTTCAGGAGCCTGTCGTTAGGTTTTCAGGGCAGGCTCATTATCTACACGGACAACTAAATTAATACAGCGTGTATAACGCTTTCCAGTGTTAATTATATCTGCCCCACAATAAAAAAACCGCCGCCTGTAAAGGCGGCGGTTTTTTTCAGCATTACTTCTTAGCTGCTGCGGCTTTGTCGTCAGCCGGTGCGTCTGTTTTCGCATCCGCTTTCGGCGCCGGTTTGATGTCCAGCAGTTCTACATCAAATACCAGCGTAGAGTTAGCCGGGATACCCGGAACGCCGGTTTTGCCGTAAGCCAGATCCGGTGGGATGACCAGCTTGATTTTACCGCCTTTCTTGATGTTCTTCAGGCCTTCGGTCCAGCCCGGGATCACACCGTCCAGACGGAAGGAGAGAGGCTCACCGCGAGTATAAGAGTTATCGAACTCTTTACCGTCGATCAGCGTACCTTTGTAGTTAACTACAACGGTGTCGCTGTCTTTAGGCGCGTCGCCGGTACCTTCTTTCTCAACTTTATAGATCAGGCCAGTAGAAGACGTTTTAACGCCTTTCTCTTTAGCGAACTTATCGCGGTAGGCTTTGCCTTTCGCTTCGTTATCTTTAGCGTCT
This sequence comes from Enterobacter cloacae complex sp.6700776, assembly GCF_048284255.1. Lineage (NCBI taxonomy): Bacteria > Pseudomonadati > Pseudomonadota > Gammaproteobacteria > Enterobacterales > Enterobacteriaceae > Enterobacter > Enterobacter cloacae complex sp.6700776. Next base: position 5,980 of record NZ_JBLVYK010000022.1, read on the forward strand.
GCTTCCATCTTGGTCTGAGCGGCGCCTTTCACGCGCGCTTCAAACGCTTGCAGAGTCTGCTCGATTTCCTGGTCAGACAGTTTGCTCTTGTCTGCGAACGCATCCTGAACCCCTGCGATCAGCTGGTTTTTGTCCAGTTTGATGCCCAGTTTCTCTTGTTCTTTCAGAGAGTTTTCCATGTAACGGCCCAGAGACGCGCCAAGTGCGTAGGCGGATTTCTGGTCGTCATTCTTGAATGCCGCTTTGCTGTCTGTAGTCGCAGCAGGCTTCGCAGCAGTATCAGCAGCGAAAGACAGCGGCGCATTGAGCGCTACAGCCATAGTGGTCGCCAGCAGCGTAACTTTAAACAGTGATTTCATCCATATCTCCAGGACCTGAGGTCTCTCACCCCAGTGTTAAACGTAAATGAGTGACGTACTATAAAACGTTGTGGAAGAAATCTACAGACAGACTCCCCCGAATGTCGCTTCTTTTCAGACTATTTTTGTTTAAATAAGTTTCTTGTCAGGGAGATGGATACTGTACTTAAGGAAAAAGTCAGATAAACTTCGCCGCCGCTGGTCCATTATGGCGCATGAGAGATAAACGAGGTGAATGATGAAGGATACAACGATCGAAGCGAGACTGGCTGAGCTGGAAAGCCGCCTGGCTTTTCAGGACATCACCATCGAAGAACTGAACCAGACCGTGACGGCTCATGAGCTTGAAATGGCAAAAATGCGCGATTTGATGCGACTTCTCACTGAAAAAGTGAAGGCAACGCAGTCGTCGCACATCGCCTCTCAGGCTGAAGAGACGCCACCACCTCATTATTGAGGCGTAAAAAAAGCGGGATTATCCCGCTTTTTTATTTTCCGCAGTACGGAATCAGTGGCAGCCGCAGCCGCCGTTACCGCAACCACCTTTACCGTGGCCGTGATCATGACCATGATCGTGGCCGTGACCACCGCAGCAGCCGTCGTGGCCGTGATCGTGGTCATGGTCGTGACCGTGCGCACCATGAACGTGGCCATGAGCCAGCTCTTCTTCGGTCGCTTCACGGATAGCAACAACTTCTACGTTGAACTTCAGGTTCTGACCAGCCAGCATGTGGTTGCCGTCAACCACAACGTGGTCGTCTTCAACTTCTGTGATTTCAACCGGAACCGGACCCTGGTCAGTTTCAGCCAGGAAGCGCATGCCAACCTGCAACTCGTCAACGCCCATGAACACGTCTTTAGGAACGCGCTGAACCAGGTTGTCATCATACTGACCGTAAGCGTCGTTCGCGCCGACAGCAACGTCGAATTTGTCGCCAACTTCATGACCTTCCAGCGCCGTTTCCAGGCCGGAAATCAGGGAACCGTGACCATGCAGGTAGTCCAGCGGCGCACTCACCGGAGACTCATCAACCAACACACCGTCTTCTGTACGTACCTGATAGGCCAGGCTGACCACCAGGTCTTTTGCTACTTTCATGATATCTCCTGAGCGTGGGAAAATTGCTGGCGCAGATTGTAGCGGAATTCTGCACCCGTGTACCCTTAAGCTTAAAAAAACTCAGAGCATATCGCTAGTCTGGATGAAAAATGCCGATCACTTGCTCTTCTTTGCGAACGTGATCGCGGGCTTCTTTGTCGGCCTCACGCATCTGGTGACCGCACTTAACACATTCAACAATATCGATATTATTCTCCCGCCACATGGCCAGCGTATCTTGCGCCTGGCAGGACGGGCATTTTGCGCCCGCGATAAAGCGTTTACGTAAAGCCATCTTTCGTTACCCTTTATTCAAATTCATCCCAGCCGTCGAGCTGGCGTCGTTCCTGTTGCATCTCACGCTGGAAGATCTCCTCCAGTTCGCGACGCGCTTCCCGCACGCGGGAGATCTGCGCCGTGTCGCTGTGCACAGGCATCAGTTCACGCAGCATTCGCATATCCAGCCGGCGGAAATGCATCTGGGCGCGTTGCGCCTGGTGAGGATGCATACCCAGCGAAACCAGCGCCTTGCGCCCCAGCTCCAGCGCGCTGGAGAAGGTTTCGCGGGAGAAGTGTTTCACACCCGCCTGCAAAAGTTCGTGAGCCTCAACACGTCCGCGCGCACGCGCCAGAATATGCAGATGCGGGAAATGCTGCTGGCACAGCTCCACCAGCTTCATTGTGTCTTCCGGATCGTTACAGGTGATGACGATGGACTCCGCAGCCTCTGCGCCCGCCGAGCGCAACAGCTCAAGCTGCGTCGCATCCCCGTAGTACACCTTATAACCATATTTGCGCATCAGGTTGACGGCGCTGATATCGCGCTCCAGCACCGTAATGCGCATTTTATTTGCCATCAACAGGCGACCAATCACCTGTCCGAAGCGGCCAAAGCCCACGACGATCACCTGCGGTTTATCATCTTCCACCCACGGCGCTTCGTCTTCATCGTCTGCGGGATTCAGGCGGCGCGACAGCAGTTTGTCCACCAGCTTCATCAGCAGCGGCGTGGTCATCATCGACAGCGTGACCGTCACCAGCAGCAGCGCCATCTGGTCATCTTTGAACAGCTTCTGAGACGACGCAGTGGAAAACAGCACAAACGCAAACTCTCCGCCCTGACTTAACACGCTGGAAAACTGCATCCTTTCCGAGCTGCGCAGCCCGTAAATCCGCGCGAGGAGATACAGCACCAGCGTTTTGACCGCCACCAGCACGGCGACACTCGCAATAACCCACAGCAGATGGGTATAGAGCACGCCAAGATTAAGCGCCATACCCACCGAGATAAAGAACAGCCCTAACAGCAGCCCCTTAAACGGATCGATGGCGGTCTCCAGCTCGTGGCGGTACTCGCTTTCCGCAAGCAGCACCCCGGCGATAAACGTCCCGAGCGCCATCGACAGCCCCAGCGCATCCATAAACAGCGCTGAACCAAGCACCAGCAGCAGCGTTGCGGCGGTGAATACCTCGCGTACGCCGGATGCCGCAATAAACCGGAACACTGGACGCAGTAAAAACCGTCCGCCGATCAGCATCCCCGCGAAGGCCAGCACCTTCATGGAGATCTTCATCCAGTCGAAATGATCGTCTCCGGAGCCTGCCAGCAGCGGCACCAGCGCCAGCGCCGGGATCACCGCTAAATCCTGGAACAGCAGCACCGAAAAGCCCAGTTGCCCCGCCTCGTTGCGGTTCATCCCTTTGTCGCGCATCAGCTGAAGCGCCATCGCCGTCGACGACATCGCAAGACCGATCCCGCCAATCACCGCGGCCTGCCAGGAAAACTGCGTCAGCATCAGCAGGCCCGCCAGAATGGCGGCGCTGAGCAACACCTGCGCCGCCCCGACGCCAAAAATAGATTGCCGCAGTTGCCACAGCTTGGACGGATTAAGCTCAAGCCCGATGATAAACATCAGGAACACCACGCCCAGCTCGGAGAAGTGGAGAATTTCATCCACATCGCTGATAAACCCAAGCCCCCAGGGACCAATGGCTATCCCCGCCAGCAAATAGCCCAGCACCGCGCCAATGCCGAGACGCGCGGCAAGGGGGACCGCGACGACGGCGGCAAACAAAAACAGCACCCCGGCGAGGAGTAAATTCGAACCGTCCATTAGCGTCCTCCCGCCGGAATCGGTGACGCCAGCCATTCGCCATAGGCCCTGGCATGGCTCGCCAGCGCTTTCGGATCCTGCCGCCGTGCCCAGTAGATAATAATCGGGCTCATCCAGTGCATACGGCACATCGCCGCCGTCAGCTCAAACGGCCGCAGAATGTCGCTCATGGGGTAACGGTTCAGCCCGTCGTGACGGTAAGCGCTTTCCGGCTCACCGGTGGTGATGACACTCCGCCAGTACTTTCCCGCCAGCTGGTTGCCCCCCACCCCGCTGGAAAAGCCCCGGCTCAGCACGCGGTCCAGCCACTCTTTCAGCAGCGCCGGACAGCTATAGGTATAAAGCGGATGCTGGAACACAATCACGTCGTGCTGACGCAGCAGTTCCTGCTCGTAAGGAATATCAATAAAGAAATCGGGATAGTGCGCGTAGAGATCGTGCACCGTTACGTTACTGAGCTGTGTGGCCGGCTTAAGCAGCACCCGGTTTGCCACCGAGTCCTGTGATTCCGGATGGGCATACAGCAGCAGCACTTTCGCTGTCTGAGACATCACTCCCCTCCCGGTTCTGTTTTTGTGTATTGTTGTCGTTTTGGGCTACCATGGCGGCCCGGTGGGGAAATTGGCCCACACCTTACATTATCATAATGACAAATTAACATAGTCGGAACATACGGCGCTTCTATGATTGTTTTCTCCTCGTTACAAATTCGTCGCGGCGTGCGCGTCCTGCTGGATAACGCGACTGCTACCATCAACCCGGGCCAGAAAGTGGGGCTGGTCGGCAAAAACGGCTGCGGTAAATCCACCCTGCTGGCACTGCTGAAAAACGAGATAAGCGCGGATGGCGGGAACTTTACCTTCCCGGGCAACTGGCAGCTCGCCTGGGTAAACCAGGAGACCCCCGCGCTGAGCGAACCGGCGCTCGACTATGTTATCGACGGCGACCGTGAATACCGCAAGCTCGAAGCGGAGCTCAACGCCGCCAACGAGCGCAACGACGGCCACGCCATCGCCACCGTCCACGGCAAGCTGGACGCCATCGACGCCTGGACCATTCGCTCCCGCGCCTCCAGCCTGCTGCACGGCCTGGGCTTCAGCAACGAACAGCTTGAACGCCCGGTGAGCGATTTCTCGGGTGGCTGGCGTATGCGCCTTAACCTGGCGCAGGCGCTGATCTGCCGCTCTGACCTCCTGCTGCTCGATGAACCGACCAACCACCTCGATCTCGATGCGGTTATTTGGCTGGAGAAGTGGCTCAAGAGCTATCAGGGCACTCTGATTCTGATCTCCCACGACCGCGACTTCCTCGACCCGGTGGTGGATAAAATCATTCATATCGAACAGCAAAGCCTGTTCGAGTACACCGGCAACTACAGCTCTTTCGAGCGCCAGCGCGCGACGCGCCTCGCCCAGCAGCAGGCGATGTATGAAAGCCAGCAGCAGCGCGTGGCGCACCTGCAAAGCTTTGTGGATCGCTTCAAGGCCAAGGCGTCAAAAGCCAAGCAGGCGCAGAGCCGCGTCAAAATGCTGGAACGCATGGAGATGATCGCCCCCGCGCACGTGGATAACCCGTTCCACTTCAGCTTCCGCGAGCCGGAGAGCCTGCCGAACCCGCTGCTGAAGATGGAAAAAGTGAGCGCGGGCTATGGCGATCGCATTATTCTCGACTCTATCAAGCTCAACCTGGTGCCGGGTTCACGCATCGGTCTGCTGGGGCGTAACGGTGCCGGTAAATCGACGCTGATCAAGCTGCTGGCGGGCGAGCTTAACCCGGTCAGCGGCGAAATCGGGCTGGCGAAGGGCATCAAGCTTGGCTACTTCGCTCAGCATCAGCTGGAATTTTTACGCGCCGATGAATCGCCGATCCAGCACCTGGCGCGCCTGGCGCCGCAGGAGATGGAGCAGAAGCTGCGCGACTACCTCGGCGGCTTTGGCTTCCAGGGCGATAAGGTGACTGAAAATACAGCGCGTTTCTCCGGCGGCGAAAAAGCGCGTCTGGTGCTGGCGCTGATCGTCTGGCAGCGTCCAAACCTGCTGCTGCTCGATGAACCGACCAACCACCTCGATCTCGACATGCGTCAGGCGCTGACCGAAGCGCTGATCGAGTTCGAAGGGGCGCTGGTTGTCGTTTCGCACGATCGCCACCTGATCCGCTCCACCACCGACGATCTCTATCTGGTTCACGGCGGCAAAGTGGAACCGTTCGACGGCGACCTGGAAGATTACCAGCAGTGGCTGACGGACGTGCAGAAGCAGGAAAACCAGCCGGAAGAGTCAGCGAAAGACAACGCCAACAGCGCCCAGGCGCGTAAAGACCAGAAGCGCCGTGAAGCGGAACTGCGCACCCAGACTCAGCCGCTGCGTAAAGAGATTACCCGTCTCGAAAAAGAGATGGAAAAGCTTAACGCCACGCTTGCCGCCGTCGAAGAGAAGCTGGGCGACAGCGAACTGTACGATCAGAGCCGCAAAGCGGAGCTGACGGACTGTCTGCAAACGCAGGCGAAAACCAAATCCAGTCTCGAAGAGTGCGAAATGGCATGGCTGGACGCGCAGGAACAGCTGGAAGCGATGCTGCAAGCCGACTAACACGCCGGGAGGGTTATGGGCTTCGATACCACGAGCGAGATTACATTCCGTAAGCTCAGCATCTTTATGACGTTCATGGACAAGGGCAATATCGCACGTACCGCCGAAACGCTCGGCCTGAGCGGTGTCAGCGTGCACCGCGCGCTGCATACCCTCGAAGAGAACGTCCGCTGCCCGCTCTTTGCTCACAAAGGGCGTAACCTGATTGCCCTCCCCTCCGCGTGGACGCTGCTGGAGTATTGTCAGGAGGTGATGCAGGTGATGGAGCGCGGGCTGGAAGAGTCGCGCAAGATTGCCGGTATCGGCCAGGGACGGTTGCGCGTCGGTACGCTTTACTCGCTGACGCTGGAAACCGTGCCGCGCCTGATAATGGGCATGAAGCTGCGCCGTCCGGATCTGGAGATGGATCTGACGATGGGCTCGAACGAAACCCTGCTCCATATGCTGGATGAGGGTTCGCTGGATGCGATTTTAATCTCTATCTCCGAGAGCGATATCGACCGTAACAGCCTCGAAGTGCTGCCCCTGTTCCATGACGATATTTTCCTTGCCGCACCGGCCTCTGCCACGCTGAATACCAGCGGTCCCGCCGATCTGCGTGACTATAAAGATCAGAAGTTTGTCGCCCTCGCGGAAGGGTTCGCCACTTACGCCGGGTTTCAGGAAGCGTTTCATATTGCCGGTTTCGAGCCGGAGATTGTGACGCGGGTAAACGATATTTTCTCGATGCTGAGCCTGGTGCAGGCGGGGGTCGGGTTTACGCTGATGCCGGGCAGGATGAAGAAAGTGTACGAAAATTCGGTGCAGCTACTGAAGCTGGCACAGCCGTACCAGATGCAGCAGCTGATTGCGATCGTCTTTGCCCGCAACCGCGAGCAGGATCCGAGCCTGCGGGCATTGGCCGCGGAAGGGCGGATGTACGCCAGAAGTTTGCAGGACGGAGCCTGAGGCCTTGCCGGGTGGCGACGCGTTGCGTCTTACCCGGCCTACAAAATAATACAACCGAACCCGTAGGCCCGGTAAGGCGCAGCCGCCACCGGGCAAAAAAACTCACGCACGAAGTCGACCCCCCAGATGCACCGCCACGTCCACCCCGCTGCGCTCCAGCGAAATAGATTCGCCTTCCCACGCCGCCTGCCGCGTCAGGCAGGTTAATATGCCTCCCGGCGGCATCTCAATCGCCAGCCGCGCTTCACGCTCGTTAGCGGAAATCACCGCCTCCTGCCAGCGCACGGTTCGCGCCATGTTCATTGCCAGATCGTCGGCAATTTTCTCCGGCTGCCAGAGCACGCGTCCGGTACTGCCGCTCAGGTACGCGCAGCGGGGACGGGAAAGCGTGACCGATTCAAACGCCGCTGCCAGCTTCTTCGCCGGTTCCGCCAGCAGCGCGCAGTGCGATGGCACGCTCACCGTCAGCCGTTTGGCCTTGCTTGCACCCTTCGCCAGCGCGCGCTCCGCCACCTGCGCCATACCTTCATCGGTTCCGGCAATCACGATCTGCGTTTCGGCGTTCAGGTTAGCGATATAGGTTCCAGTCCCCTGAATCAGGTTTTCCACCTGCGGCAGGGTCAACCCCATAATCGCCGTCAGGCCGTAGCCGTGCGGATACGCCTGCTCCATCAAATCACCGCGCAGCGCCACCAGCTTCAGCGCATCCGTAAAGTCCAGCGAGCCTGCGATAACCGCCGCAGGATAAGCGCCAATGGACAGACCGCTGACAATATCCGGCGACACGCCGCGACGTTCCAGCTCGCGCGCCCAGGCCACGCCGGCAATCAGCAGTGAAAGCTGAACCGCACGGGTGTGGGTTAACGAGGATGCGCTGTCCAGGGTATCGACTTCCGCCCCCAGCACAGCACGGGCCTGCTCCAGCTCCGTTCCCGGCAGGTTTTGCAGCATACCTTCGTGCTGTGTGCCCTGCCCCGGAAAGGTAAACAGTATTTTCATTACTCCTCCCTGTGCCATGGATCCGCTACCAGGCGCGGTCCACATTGCGTTTTTAGCAGCGTTTTGCCGTCGCGTAACCATTCTGCCAGCGCGAATCCGCCCTCGGGCGTGTCCACCTGCGTATCCGCCCGGCACAACGCACGGCTGAGCTGAGCCTGCCAGTCAGTAAACGCCTCAGGGGAAACGGTACGCGGGGCGCGGATCAGCAGATCGAGATCGCTATCGGCGTGGATCACCGGAATGCCGGTCGCCAGCGCGTAACCCGTACTGCCGGTTATCCCCCACGTCCACGGCCACGACTGCTGCGCAAGCTGAAGCGCCACCTGAACCGGCGGCTGAGTGACAAACGGCGAACGCAGCAGGTCGGCGGCAACGCTCAACTCTTCGGGCGACACCACGCGCAACACGTTCTCAGGCTTCACCCATCCGGCCGCCCGCTGGTCGCGGCGCAATCCGCGCACGCCAACGGGAATACGGCCTTCATTATCAACATCACGCCGCACCACTACCGGCAGCCCGGTATGCCAGGCCGCGTCTGCCCAGGATTCGGTAATCCCTTCCAGGGCGTCGCGCGCGGTAAGCCAGATGAGGTCGTGTGGGCGTAATGTTGCGGTCATGATTACATTCCTGAAGTCAGCGAGATAAACAGCGGCAGCGACAGGATACACAGTATGGAGCTCAACAGCAGCACGGCTTCAGCATCCGGCGACTGCACGCCAAAGCGGTTACCGAACACCACGCCAAAGAAGCCCGCAGACAGCGCAATCATCAGGATGGCGGTGATCGCCACGGAGCCGTGCAGACCGAAGATTAAAACAATACCCCAGGCAATCGCTGGCTGGATCAGCAGCTTGGCGATAGTGGAAGTGATCACCATGGTGTTGATCTGAAGCTTACGCGCGGAGAGGATCACCCCGGTCAGGAACAGCGCCGCAGCGGTCGCGGACAGTCCCAGCGGTTTAATCGCCGCCAGTACCAGCTCTGGCATTTTGATGCCGATAGCGGACAGGATCACACCCAGCAGCGGGCCCATCACGATCGGTTTTTTAATGGAGCGCCACATCAGCACCGGCAGCATGGAAAGCGTTGAACCGGAGTTATTGCCCTCGGCGCGCGCTTTTTCACGCTCCAGAATAAGCAGGCAGAACGGGGTCATCAGCACCGAACCACAGGCGATGGAGACCGCCACGGAGAGTGAAGTAGAAGAACTTTCACCCAGCACGCTGCCCAGAATCGGCAGGCCGAGCGCCGCATAGTTTGGCAGGGCGACGGTCAGCGTCAGTACGGCCGCATCCTGCGGAGATTTTTTAAAGACTTTGGTGGCGAGGAAGTAGATGGCCGCATAGGTGATCCACATCGCCAGGGTGAGCACCAGGATCAGCGGCGACTGCGCCACAATGCCGGTCCACGGGGTTTGCACGGTGGCGCTGAACAGCGCGGCAGGGAGTGCAAAATCCATAACGAAGATATTCAGCAGGGAAACATTTTTGTTATCGACCATCTTTGCTTTACCGGCCCAGAATCCCAGCAGCATGATGACGAAAATCGGTGCAAGAGCATGAACAATTACGTAAGTCATAAATCACCTGTAGTAAAAAAGTTTAAGCACTGGCGCGATGTTTATTATTTTCAGGATGCAGGTTCCCGCGTGGACGCAACGGGCGCGCCCACGGGGTAATGCATCTGGCAGGTCTCTTTTTACTTACCAGCTGGCTCGCATACGTTCACGTACGAGCGCCGAGCTGCGGCGGTTGTCAGCACCCAGACGGTTTTTCAACGTGGTGTCCTGACGAGCGTCGCTGATGGCCTGTTGCAGGGTAGTTTTCACCCGCGTCAGATCGCTTTCGGAAGGGGCATCCGGGTTGCTGATATCCAGCAGGTCGGAGAGCAGCCCCAGCGTGGCGTAGTTGCTGATGTCGTACGCCATTGGCGGAATGGTTGCCGCCAGTTTTTCCAGCGCCTCCACGGTACGCAGCGTAATGCGCGCCGCAGACTCTTTGCCCATGGCATGGATCAGCACGCCTTTATCGTTGAAGGCAATCAGGCGGTTGGCCTGGTAGCCGTGCGCCAGAAACGCGCCGGACATGGCCTTACCGACGATAAGACCAATCACCGGATGCCCCGCCAGCCGCGCATTGGCATAGGCGGCAGCGGCGCCGGCCAGCGCCTGGTGGATACCAAACGCCTCTTCGCGACGGCCATAGGCCTGGCTTGGGACATCGATCACCGCCACAATCGGGCGCTTCACGGCTTTATCGGCGTCAGCGGCGACGGTTTCGCTGACCACTTTTGCCAGCGTCCAGCCCTCCAGCAGCCCCACTTCCCCTTGCGCCGCGCGCGGGAAGTGGTTGTTGGCGTCCGGCACCACGGCGACAAAACGCACCGTTTCACCGTTCAGCTCGCCGTCTGCCGCCTGCACGGACGGGCATAACCCCTCCAGACGTTTCGCGTTCGGGGCCAGAGTTTCCAGCCAGAGTTCGCCACGGCTAATTGAGTTAGTCATCATTTCACCTCCCGGGCAAAAAGCGCTTTAATCTGTTCGGCATCGGCCTGTTTGCGGGTGTCGAAATTCGTCAGACGGTTCAGGTAATCGTCATAGTTATCGGTGCGATGTTTCGCCGGTACGCCTTTGGCGATGGCCTCGTTCATCGCGGCTTTCACCGCGTTCACGCCGTCGCCCACCAGCGCGTCCACCAGCCCACTTTCATAGCGCACTTCGCCGCCGGTCATGCTCCAGATAAACGGACGGTCGCGGGAGTCATACTCTTCAATGCCCGCTTCCTGCTCAATAACCTGCGGGCCGTTGAGGCCAAGACGCGCTTCGCGGGTTACAATCAGGTAGCTGCACAGCGCCGCGGCGATAGACATCCCGCCGAAGCAGCCCACGGTCCCGGCGACAATCCCGACAACCGGGGTATAGCGACGCAGGTCAACGATCGCGGCGTGGATATCGGCAATCGCCGCCAGGCCGAGGTTGGCTTCCTGCAAACGTACGCCGCCGGTTTCGAGGCACAGTACCGCCTGAGTCGGAATGCCGTTGCGGTTATCTTCCGCCGCCAGCTCCAGCGCCGCCGCCATTTTGGCACCGGACACTTCGCCCATGCTGCCGCCCTGGAAGGTGCCTTCAATCGCCACCACCACTGCAGGCTGGCCGTTGATGGTCCCTTTCGCGACTACCATGCCGTCATCGGCCTGAGGAACAATCCCCTGTGGCCCAAGCCACGGAGAGATAATGCCTTCAAACGGATCCAGCAGTTCGCGGTAGCTGCCGTCGTCGAGCAGCGCCTGCGCACGCTGGCGCGCTTTTAATTCGATAAAGCTGCTGTCATCACGCATGGTTCACCCCTTCAAAAACCTGTTCGATACGAATGCGTGCCACGCCCGGCGTCGCGCCGAAGTCGTGGATGGTCAGCTTACCTGCGGGCAGGCTGCTGACGGTTTGCAGGCGATTGAACAACGCCTCCCAGCGCCCACGGCTGTTGTCGACGGAGGTGGTGATATCAATGGTTAAGGTCTGGCCCGGTTCGGCGGTGAAAAGCACCTCCATATCCCCGGAACCGACTACCCCTGCCAGCGCCCTGCCGCTTACTTCGCGGCTGGCGGGCACGGTCAATGTGATTTTTTCCATAACATCCTCTTAATGCTTTGAATAGGGCGTTTCGACGCGGTCAAGAAACAGCGTGGCGGCAAGCAGGTCTGCGGCTCCGCCCGGCGAGGCGTTAAGCGTCAGCATCTGACGGTCTAACCGCGCCAGCGCCTGCTGCCCCGCAAGTGTTGCGCATCCTCCCGCGTTCAGCACCGCACGGGCGCCGTTCTGCATGGCATCCAGCCCCTCCATGCCGGCGCGCGACAGCACGCAGGTGTCGGTGAGCGAGGTCATGATCGCCATCAGCGCGTCGAGTCTGGCCTGCGTTTCGCTGCTGCCGTTGAGGCGGCTGAGGTGAAGCTGCGGCAGCGCGCGCTGCATGATGTGCGGAAACGCCTGCTGAGCCTCTTCACGCGCGCCCGGTACACGGTAGCGGTGCGTGACGCGTAACCCCTTGCTGAATACTTTCGGCGCCGCGTCATCCGGCAGTTTCGCCAGCTGAGCGGCGGTGTTCGCGACGGTTTGCGCCCGGGCATCGCCGCCCAGCATCGCCACCGCGCTCACCAGCAATCCCAGCGCCCAGATCGCGCCACGGTGTGTGTTCACGCCGTCGGTAGCGGCCATCATCTGCCGTTCGCCTTCACGACCCAGGCGGCCAACGGTTTGCCTGAGGGCAATATCCGCCGGACGCTGCCAGCTCTGTTGCGCCAGCGCCTGAAACGTGGGGGTCAGGCTGTGAGCGGAGCGCTCCATCAGCGCAAGCGATAAATCGTGATGCGCGCCGTTCCCCCGGCTGTCCACCAGACCGGGCTTCGGGCTTAAACGTGCTTCGTCAATCAGACACTGCGTGGCGGTTCGCGCCAGCCATTCGGCACCGCCTTCAACCTGGATCTGGGGCAGAAGTTTCATTACCAGCTCCGGAATTTCGCAGGTGGGTTATACAGGCCGCCGGACCACTCAACGAGGTCAGCCACGCTGCCCGCAGCCAGCAGAGAGCGGGTGGCATCGGTACGACGAATGCCCATATCTTCCGGATACACAACCTTGCCGCTCTGGCGCAGTTCCGCCACGCGTTTGGCGTCAACGCCCAGACCGATATCGGTGATACCCGCCACGGCGGCGACCATGGCGCGACGCTCTTCCAGATCTTTCGCCCGGTAGAGGTAAGCAATCCCCTCTTCCGTCAGCACGTGGGTGACGTCATCGCCGTAAATCATGACCGGCGCCAGCGGCATGCCGGAGGCTTTCGCCACGTCTACGGCGTCGAGTTTCTCCACGAAGGTTGGCTTCACGCCCGCCTGGAAGGTTTCCACCATCTGCACAACCAGCTTTTTACCGCGCTGCATCGGGTCAGGCTCGGTGATCATGTTCAGCCAGGCCGGAGTGGCGTGGCGACGACCGTGCGGATCGTGGCCCATGTTTGGTGCGCCGCCGAAGCCGGAGAGACGGCCGCGGGTCACGGTTGAGGAGTTAGCGTAACCATCAACCTGTAGCGTGGAACCGATAAACATGTCGACCGCGTACTGACCAGCCAGCTGACAGAAGGCGCGGTTAGAGCGCATGGAGCCGTCAGCACCGGTAAAGAACACGTCCGGACGGGCGCGGATGTACTCTTCCATCCCCAGCTCGCCGCCGAAGCAGTGGACGCTCTCCACCCAGCCGCTTTCGATGGCCGGGATCAGCGTTGGATGCGGGTTCAAAGTCCAGTGTTTACAGATTTTGCCTTTGAGTCCGAGCTGTTCGCCGTAGGTTGGCAGCAGCAGTTCGATCGCTGCGGTATTAAAGCCAATCCCGTGGTTCAGGGACTGCACCTGGTGTTCAGCGTAGATGCCTTTAATCGCCATCATCGCCATCAGGATGTGTTCCTGTTTAATCAGGCGCGGGTCGCGGGTGAAGAGCGGCTCAATAAAGAACGGCTTGTCCGCCACCACCACGTAATCGATCCACGAGCCCGGAATATCGACGCGCGGCAGGTCGCACTCGTCGTCCACCAGCTCGTTCACCTGTGCGATGACGATGCCGTCGTGGAACGCGGCGGCTTCCACCAGCGCCGGGGTATCTTCGGTACTCGCCCCGGTGTAGAGGTTACCTTTACGGTCCGCTTTAAAACCGGCAATCAGCGCCACGTTTGGCGAAAGGTCGACGTATAAACGTGAGTAGAGTTCGATGTAGGTGTGAATCGCCCCGATTTCGAGCTGACCATCCTCCAGCAGCTGCGAAATACGCAGGCTTTGCGTACCGGAGAAGGAGAAGTCGAGCTTGCGGGCGATGCCTTTCTCAAAGATGTCCAGATGTTCGCTGCGGCCCACGCTCGGCATGATCATATGCAGATCGTGCACGATTTGCGGGTTCACTTCGGCCAGTGAACGGGAAAGGAAATCCGCCTGCTTCTGGTTGTTGCCTTCCAGAACGACTTTGTCGCCTGGTGCGATCAGTTTTTCCAGCATGGCGACAAGATCGCCGGTTGGCAGTACCTTGCCCTGCACCGGTACGGACGCCAGACGACGCGCTTTCTCGCTGCGTCGGGTGTTCCATTGCCGGGTGGGTGTTTGCCCAGATAACATTATTAACCTCCTGATTCAGCACATCATTCTGATTTGCTTAACGTTGAGTAAAGTGTGCGCTCTGGTGAGAAAGGCATCAATTAAGCGTAGGACGTAATCATTAGCCTGAGAGTAATAATCAAGGTAAAGAAATGTGATCGGGATCAGTTCATGTTTCGGAAAAACGGGCTAAACGGGGTACAATTCGGAAGGTATAGTTAATTTCTGACAAGAATCAGCATCGCCCTTATGACCCAAATCATTCCCTCAGACTTCGACATTGCAGCCGAAGAGAGCGCAGAGTTCGTGCCCATGCGCGGTGTGGCTAACCCTCACCTGCAAACCATGCTGCCGCGCCTGATCCGCCGCAAGGTGCAGTTCAACCCCCACTGGCAGCGCATTGACCTGCCGGACGGTGACTTTTTGGATCTCGCCTGGAGCGAAGATCCGGATCGGGCCAGACATAAACCCCGTCTGGTGGTGTTTCACGGCCTGGAAGGCAGCCTGCACAGCCCTTACGCACACGGTCTCATTGAGGCGGCGAAAGCCCGCGGCTGGCTTGGGGTGGTGATGCATTTTCGCGGATGCAGCGGCGAGCCTAACCGTCAGAAACGCATTTATCACTCGGGTGAAACCGAGGACGGCTCCTGGTTCCTGCGCTGGCTAAGAGACAATTTCGGCGAAGCACCAACGGCAGCGGTGGGGTATTCGCTGGGCGGGAATATGCTGGCCTGCCTGCTGGCGAAGGAGAGCGACGCGGTGCCGCTGGATGCGGCGGTGATTGTCTCTGCGCCCTTTATGCTGGAGCAGTGCAGTTATCATATGGAAAAGGGATTTTCGCGGGTCTATCAGCGCTACCTGCTCAACCTGCTGAAAGCCAACGCCGCGCGTAAACTTAAGGCCTATCCGGATACGCTGCCTGTGACGCTGCAACAGCTCAAACGCGTGAAGCGCCTGCGCGAGTTTGATGATTTGATCACCTCTAAAATTCACGGCTTTGCCGATGCGATTGACTATTACCGTCAGTGCAGCGCCATGCCTTTACTGAATCAAATCACGAAACCCACGCTGATTATCCACGCCAAAGACGATCCGTTTATGGATCATCACTCGATCCCCGCCCCTGACTATCTGCCGGATAACGTGGAGTATCAGCTCACCGAGTTCGGCGGGCACGTGGGCTTTGTTGGCGGCACGCTGCGTCGGCCAAAAATGTGGCTTGAGACGCGTATACCCGACTGGTTAACGGCCTATCTGGACGGTAAAAAATGATTATTCCCTGGCAGGATCTCTCTCCCGACACGCTCGATAATCTGATTGAAAGCTTTGTCTTGCGCGAAGGCACCGATTATGGTGAACATGAACGTTCGCTTGAACAAAAGGTCAACGATGTGAAGCGCCAGCTTAAAAGCGGCGACGTGGTGTTGGTATGGTCCGAACTGCATGAGACGGTGAATATCATGCCCCGCAACGCGTTTCATGGCTGATCTTACACTTTTCCAGTCAGGGAGTTGCTATGTCTGCCAGACATCCGGTTATTGCCGTTACGGGTTCGAGTGGGGCGGGAACCACTACCACCAGCCTCGCCTTCCGCAAGATTTTCGCCCAGCTTAACTTACGGGCGGCAGAGGTAGAGGGCGACAGCTTTCACCGCTACACGCGCCCGGAGATGGATATGGCCATCCGCAAGGCGCGCGATCTGGGTAAACACATCAGCTATTTTGGCCCGGAGGCCAATGACTTCGGCCTGCTGGAGCAAACCTTCCGTGAATACGGGCAGAGCGGCACCGGGCAGTCCCGCAAGTATCTCCACACCTACGATGAAGCCGTGCCCTGGAACCAGGTCCCCGGCACGTTCACGCCCTGGCAGCCGCTGCCGGAACCGACTGACGTGCTGTTTTACGAAGGATTGCACGGCGGCGTAGTGACGCCTCAGCACGACGTGGCGCGCCATGTGGATTTGCTGGTGGGGGTGGTGCCGATTGTTAACCTTGAGTGGATCCAGAAGCTGACGCGTGACATGAGCGAGCGCGGCCATTCGCGAGAGGCGGTAATGGATTCGGTGGTGCGCTCCATGGAAGATTACATCAACTTCCTCACGCCGCAGTTCTCCCGAACCCACATTAACTTCCAGCGCGTCCCCACCGTGGACACCTCCAACCCGTTCGCCGCAAAAAGCATCCCTTCCCTGGACGAGAGCTTTGTAGTGATCCACTTCCGCAACCTGGAAGGCATCGATTACCCCTGGCTGCTGGCGATGCTACAAGGTTCGTTTATTTCGCACATGAATACGTTAGTGGTACCGGGCGGAAAAATGGGGCTGGCGATGGAGCTGATCATGACGCCGCTGGTGCAGCGGCTGATGGAAGGAAAGCAAATCGCGTGAGTTGTTTTGCCCGGTGGCGCTGCGCTTACCGGGCCTACGGGCGTGCTTTTGTAGGGCGGGTAAGCGAAGCGCCACCCGCCAAAAATTAAGCCTCGATCACTTCATACGAATGGGTGATGTTTACCGCTTTCTCCAGCATTAGCGCCACAGAGCAGTATTTCTCCGCAGACAGGTCAACCGCACGCGAGACCGCCGCATCCTTCAGTTCTTTGCCGGTGACGATAAAGTGCAGATTAATATGCGTGAACAGACGTGGCGCCTCTTCGCGACGTTCTGACGTCAGCTTCACTTCACAATCGGTCACGTCATGACGGCCTTTTTGCAGGATCGACACTACGTCGATCGCGCTGCATCCCCCTGCCGCCATCAGCACCATTTCCATCGGGCTGGGGGCTTTATCGCCGGAGTTGCCATCCATCAAAACCTGGTGCCCGGAAGCAGACTCGCCCAGGAACGTTAACCCTTCAACCCATTTCACACGCGCTTGCATATTCACTCACTCCAACGTTGCATTTTTTATGACAGATTACGTGTACGTTACATTTCTCGCAACGGAAGGCGACCTGCGTCATGCTGAAGCGAGACACCAGGAGACACGCGGCGAAAGCTATGCTAAAACACTCTGGATGCTACAGTAATACATTGACGTTACACATGTATGCAGAGGACATCAAACTTTACTGGCTGCGAAACGTTACGACAGCCGACTTCCCAGGTATGGGTAAGAATTCGATTGCAACCCCAGAGTCCGGATGCATCTTATGACTCTGGTGACAGCTTATAACAGAGGATAACAGCGCATGGTGCTTGGCAAACCGCAAACAGACCCGACTCTCGAATGGTTCTTGTCTCATTGCCACATTCATAAGTACCCATCAAAGAGCACGCTGATTCACCAGGGTGAAAAAGCGGAAACGTTGTATTACATCGTTAAAGGCTCGGTGGCCGTGCTGATCAAAGATGAAGAAGGGAAAGAGATGATCCTTTCTTATCTGAACCAGGGCGATTTTATCGGTGAACTGGGCCTGTTTGAAGAAGGCCAGGAACGTAGCGCCTGGGTTCGTGCAAAAACAGCATGTGAAGTGGCTGAAATTTCTTACAAGAAATTCCGTCAGCTGATTCAGGTCAACCCTGACATCCTGATGCGTCTTTCTTCCCAGATGGCACGCCGTCTGCAAGTGACCTCTGAGAAGGTGGGTAACCTCGCCTTCCTGGACGTGACCGGTCGTATCGCGCAGACTCTGTTGAACCTGGCGAAACAGCCAGACGCCATGACCCACCCTGATGGTATGCAAATTAAAATTACCCGCCAGGAAATCGGTCAGATCGTCGGCTGCTCCCGTGAAACAGTGGGCCGTATCCTGAAGATGCTGGAAGACCAGAACCTGATCTCCGCCCACGGTAAAACCATCGTGGTTTACGGGACCCGTTAATTCCGGTCAGACGGCGTGCCGCCGCAGGGTGGCACGCCGTTTTTGTCTCTACTCCTTATGTGGCGCAGGCTGATCTATCACCCGGAAGTTAACTACGCACTGCGACAAACGCTGGTGTTGTGTCTTCCCGTGGCCGTGGGCCTGATCCTCGGACATCTTCAGCAAGGCCTGCTGTTTTCTCTCGTGCCCGCCTGCTGCAACATTGCCGGTCTGGACACCCCGCATAAACGCTTTTTCAAACGCCTGATTATTGGCGGCTGCTTGTTTGCCGGCTGTAGCCTTGCCGTGCAACTCTTACTGGCCCGCGACATTCCTCTGCCGCTGATCCTGACCGTGCTGGCGATGACGCTTGGCGTAACCGCTGAAATCAGCTCGCTGCACGCCCGCCTGCTTCCTGCGTCGCTGATTGCCGCCATCTTCACCTTAAGCCTTGCGGGCAATATGCCGGTGTGGGAGCCATTGCTGATCTACGCCCTCGGCACGCTGTGGTACGGGCTGTTTAACTGGTTCTGGTTCTGGTTGTGGCGGGAACAGCCGCTTCGCGAATCCCTGAGCCTGCTCTACGTGCAGCTTGCTGAATACTGCGAAGCAAAATACACCCTGCTCACGCAACATACCGACCCGGAAAAATCCCTGCCGCCGCTGCTGGCACGCCAGCAAAAAGTGGTGGATCTGATCAGCCAGTGCTATCAGCAGTTGCACATGCTTGCCGCCAACAAAAATCATGAATATAAGCGGCTGCTGCGTACCTTCCAGGTCGGGCTGGATTTGCAGGAGCATATTTCCGTCAGCCTTCATAATCCGGAAGAGGTGCAAAAGCTGGTGGAGCGCAGCCATGCGGAAGCGGTGATCCGCTGGAACGCGCAGACCGTCGCGGCGCGCCTGCGGGTGCTGGCTGACGATATCCTCTATCACCGCTATCCGACGCGCTTTAACATGGACAAACAGCTCGGCGCGCTGGAAAAGATTGCGCGTCAGCACGCGGATAACCCGGTCGGGCAGTTTGCCGCCTGGCATTTCAGCCGCATCGCCCGGGTGTTGCGCACCCAGCGCCCGCTTTATACCCGGGACCTGATGGCCGATAAGCAAAAACGACTGCCGTTGCTGCCTGCGCTCAAAAGCTACCTGTCACTGAAGTCTTCCGCCCTGCGCAACGCCGCAAGAATTAGCGTCATGCTCAGCATCGCCAGCCTGATGGGAATGGCCCTGCACCTGCCGAAACCCTACTGGATCTTAATGACCGTGCTGTTTGTCACCCAGAACGGCTATGGCGCCACGCGGGTGCGCATTCTGCATCGGGCGGGCGGCACGATGGCGGGGCTGATTATCGCGGGCGTAACGTTGCACTTCCACGTGCCGGAAGGGTATACGCTGGTCGGCATGCTGGCGATTACGATGGTGAGTTATCTGATCATCCGTAAAAACTACGGCTGGGCGACGGTGGGCTTTACGGTAACGGCGGTGTACACCCTGCAGTTGCTTACGCTCAACGCCGATCAGTTAATTATTGCCCGCCTGGTCGATACCCTGATTGGCTGCCTGATCGCCTTTGGCGGCATGGTCTGGCTGTGGCCGCAGTGGCAAAGTGGATTACTGAGGCAAAACGCCCACGACGCGCTGGAGGCGGATCAGCAGGCCATTCGCCTGATCCTGAGCGACGACCCGCAGCCGTCTCCACTGGCCTACGAGCGCATGAAGGTCAACCAGGCGCATAATGCCCTGTTCAACTCCCTTAACCAGGCCATGCAGGAGCCGGGCTTCAACTCGCACTATCTGGCAGACATGAAGCTGTGGGTCACGCACAGCCAGTTTATCGTCGAACACATCAATGCCATGACCACGCTGGCGCGCGAGCACACCATGCTGACGCCGGATCTGGCGCAGCGCTATTTGCAGTCGTGTGAAATTGCCCTCCAGCGCTGTCAGCAGCGTCTGGAGTACGACGCGCCGGGCGAGTCAGGGGATTCGAACATTCTGGAAGCGCCGGAGACGCTGACCCACGGGCCGATGAGCACCCTTGAGCAGCATTTACAGCGCGTTCTCGGGCATCTCAACACCATGCACACCATTTCGTCGGTGGCATGGCGTCAGCGTCCGCATCACGGGATATGGTTAACGCGCCGGTTAAAACGAACCGCGTATTAGCCTCTGACGATCTTCGCCACCGCCGCGGCAAAACGGGTTAACCCGTCTTCGATGTCTTTGTCTTCCACCACCAGCGACGGCGCGAAGCGCATCACGTCCGGCCCGGCGTTGAGCACCATGACGCCTTCGTGTGCGGCGGCGTGCAGGAAATCGCGCGCGCGGCCTTTGTACTGAGGTTTCAGCTCGGCGCCGATCAGCAGCCCCATTCCGCGGATGTCGCTGAAGACATCAAACTGTTCGTCAATCTGCTGAAGATGTTTCACAAAAAGGGCGCGTTTCGCATTCACGCCATTCAGGACGTCCGGCGTATTAATGATGTCGAACGCCGCTCCCGCCACGGCGCACGCCAGCGGATTACCGCCGTAAGTGGAGCCGTGTGAGCCCACATGAAATGCGGAAGCAATATCCTGGGTGGTTAGCACCGCGCTGACCGGGAAACCGCCGCCGAGCGCTTTCGCGCTGGTCAGAATATCCGGCGTTACGCCGTAGTGCATATAAGCGAACAGGTCTCCGGTACGCCCCATCCCACACTGCACTTCATCAAACACCAGCAGCGCCTGGTGCTCGTCGCACAGTTCGCGCAGCCCTTGCAGAAATTCCGGGGTGGCCGCCGTGACGCCGCCTTCCCCCTGAATGGGTTCGACCACCACGGCACAGGTGTGATCGTCCATCACCGCTTTAACGGCGTGCAGATCGTTAAACGGCACGTGGATGATATCCGCAGGTTTCGGACCAAAGCCGTCGGAATACTTCGGCTGGCCGCCAACGGAAACGGTAAAGAACGAGCGACCGTGGAAGGCGTTATGGAAGGCGATGATTTTGGTTTTGTACGGACTATGACGCGTGGTTGCGTAGTAGCGCGCAAGCTTAAAGGCGGTTTCGTTGGCTTCGGTGCCGGAGTTCATAAACAGCACGCGTTCGGCGAAGGTGGCATCGATGATCTTACGCCCCAGACGCAGCGCCGGTTCGTTAGTGAACACGTTGCTGGTGTGCCACAGCGTTTCGCCCTGCGCTTTCAGCGCGTCCACCAGCGCAGGATGGCAATGGCCCAGCGCCGTCACCGCAATACCGCCTGCGAAATCAACATACTCGTTGCCCTGCTGATCCCAGACGCGGCTGCCTCTCCCTTTCACCGGGATAAACTCAGCCGGTGCATAAATCGGCAGGATCACTTCATCGAATGTCGCGCGGGTAATTGCTGGTTGTTCAGTTGCCATGTCATGACCATCCATTTTTATGTCACAGTGATTGTGAAAATATAATCACAAAATATGCATAAAAAATCACAACAAGGCAACAGATATTCAGCGATTAAGGAAATTGGCCAGCAGCGCGTGCCCCTGTTCGCTGAGAATGCTTTCCGGGTGGAACTGCACCCCTTCCAGATCGTACTCGCGGTGGCGAATGCCCATGATTTCCCGTGTCTCACTCCAGGCTGTCACTTCAAAGTCTGCGGGCAGGGTCGGCGGATCAATCACCAGAGAATGGTAGCGCGTCACGGTTAACGGATTGTTTAGCCCCAGGAACACGCCGGTACCGGTGTGCGTGACCGGAGAGGTTTTGCCGTGCATGACTTTCGCGGCACGGACAATGCTGGCGCCAAAGACCTGCGCAATGGCCTGGTGACCCAGGCAGACGCCCAGAATCGGCAGCTTGCCCGCATAGTGGCGGATTACCTCCAGCGAGATACCGGACTCCGACGGCGTACACGGCCCGGGCGAAATCACGATTTTCTGGGGCGCCAGCGCGTCAATGTCAGCCAGCGCGATCTCATCGTTACGGCGGACAACCACCTCTGCCCCCAGTTCACAAAAATACTGGTAAAGGTTCCAGGTAAAGGAATCGTAGTTATCAATCAGCAGAATCATGGCGGCTCCTGAAAAAATGGCCGCCCTATTTTACTCAGATCCCCGCGCTTCGCTCACAACTTTGGCAAAGATAGCATTCAGGGCGGTCAGATCACCCATCGCCCCGCTCTGGTTGGCGGATGCCCAGTCGTCCGGGTCGATCCCCTGCCAGTTCAGCACGTAGCCCGCATGGATAGCCAGCTGTTCAAAGAAGATCCGCTGAGCCACGCCATTACCGCTCATAAACGGATGTAGCATGTTGATTTCACAGTAGTAATGACTGATTCTGTCTGTAAACTCTTCTTTCTGAAGGCCCACAAGATATTTATCGCTTTCCAGCGAAGCCATCAGCTCATTACCCACCTTCTCGATGTACTCGAAATGGCAAAATGGAATGTCGCCCTTGGAGATATCGGCGGTGCGCAGCTCGCCAGCGCCTTTCATTTCGTTGCGGAATAAATGGCGGTGAATAAGGCACAGATGGGGTAAACCCGGTGCAGAAGGCCCCAGTGCCAGCATCTCGATATCGGGTTCAGCGGGACCCTTGCCTTTTTCAAGGAGGCAACTGGCCTGAAGATTGGCGCTACGCTGTTGCTCCCAGAGTCGGGATTTTTGCTTGTCGGTGAGTTTTTTCACTACGCCTCCCTGAATAGTCCGTTTGCCACAAGTATAAGCAGCAAAACGCGCTTTCGCAGGGAGGGCGGAAAGACACGGGCAGGATGTGCCCGTGTGAGGGAACGATTACGGCAGCACTTTCGCGGAGAGAATCACCACTGGCTTAGACGGCACATTCTGGTATGGACCGACATCGTGAGTCTGAACCTGAGAGATCTTGTCCGCCACGTCCATGCCTTTCACCACTTTACCGAACACCGCGTAGCCAAAGTCGCGCTGGCCGTGGTCCAGGAAGGCGTTATCCGCCACATTGAGGAAGAACTGGCTGGTGGCGCTGTCTTTATCCGCCGTACGCGCCATAGAAATGGTGCCGCGCTTGTTCAGCAGGCCGTTATCCGCTTCATTTTTGATTGGCGGGTTAGGCTTTTTCTGCTGCATCTGCTCGTTGAAACCGCCGCCCTGAATCATAAAGCCCGGGATCACGCGGTGGAACGTGGTGTTGTTATAAAAACCACTGTTCACGTAGTCGAGGAAGTTTTTCACGGAAACAGGGGCTTTCTGGCTATCCAGCTCCAGCTCAATATTCCCCGCAGAGGTAGTCAGCAGGACGTGAGGGTCTCCTTTGGCTGCCAGCGCAGCAGGGGAAACGGCAGAAAGAGCAAACACAGCTGCGACAGCCGCCAGTGTTGATTTGAGCATGAGAATTCCTTAACAAAGCGCAGTATAAAAAGCGAATGGCTTGATTCTAAAGAGCAGTATGACCCCAGACCAGTCTTTTACCTAATTTTACGAAATTGAAACAATTATTACCGCGCAAACGATTGTTCACCCCGCGATGTAATGTGATCTCCATCACGTTAAAGCCTGCAATTGTGCTCAATATTTTCTGAAAAGATTTAATTAGATCACTTTCGCGACTAAAATCTGCCCGCTCAAACGCAGTCATTGCGTTTTTCTTTACTTTTAACAGGCCAGACATGACTAACAGCAATCGCATCAAGCTCACATGGATCAGCTTCTTCTCCTACGCCCTGACCGGCGCGTTGGTGATCGTCACCGGGATGGTGATGGGAAATATCGCAGACTACTTCCAGTTGCCCGTTTCCAGCATGAGCAATACCTTCACTTTCCTGAACGCGGGGATCCTGATCTCTATTTTCCTTAATGCCTGGCTGATGGAAATCGTGCCGCTGAAAACCCAGCTGCGCTTCGGCTTCGTGCTGATGGTTGCCGCCGTGGCGGGCCTGGTGCTGAGCCACAGCATCGCCCTCTTCTCTGCCGCCATGTTCGTGCTGGGCCTGGTGAGCGGGATCACCATGTCGATCGGTACGTTCCTGATCACCCATATGTATGAAGGTCGCCAGCGCGGCGCGCGTCTGCTGTTCACCGACTCCTTCTTCAGCATGGCCGGGATGATTTTCCCGATGGTCGCCGCGTATCTTCTGGCGCGCAGCATTGAGTGGTACTGGGTGTACGCCTGCATTGGTCTGGTCTATGTCGCGATCTTTATTCTCACCTTCGGCTGCGAGTTCCCGGTGCTGGGCAAAAAAGCGCAGACCACGTCTGAGCCAGTTGCGAAAGAAAAATGGGGTATCGGCGTGCTGTTCCTTTCCATCGCCGCGCTGTGTTACATCCTGGGCCAGCTGGGCTTTATCTCCTGGGTTCCTGAGTATGCGAAAGGTCTGGGCATGAGTCTGAACGACGCGGGTAAACTGGTGAGCGATTTCTGGATGTCTTACATGTTCGGCATGTGGGCGTTTAGCTTTATCCTGCGCTTCTTCGACCTGCAACGGATCCTGACCGTTCTGGCGGGTCTGGCAACCGTGCTGATGTATCTGTTCATCAACGGTTCCCCGGAGCATATGCCGTGGTTCATCCTGACCCTGGGCTTCTTCTCCAGCGCGATTTATACCTCGATCATCACCCTTGGCTCTCTTCAGACCAAAGTGGCCTCACCGAAGCTGGTAAACTTCGTGCTGACCTGCGGCACCATCGGCACCATGCTGACCTTCGTGGTCACGGGCCCAATTGTGGCGCACAGCGGCCCGCTGGCGGCGCTGCATACCGCTAACGGTCTGTACGCCGTGGTGTTCATCATGTGCTTCGTGCTGGGCTTTGTGACCCGTCACCGTCAACACAACCCGGCAACAGCTACCCACTAATCGCCGTAACCCCTTTGCGTACTGCAAAGGGGTTTTCCCCTGCTCACCCGCCCTGCCCGCCGATGGGTAAAAAACCCCACCAAAATTGTGCGAAAAACAAGCAAGCACAAAAATCAAACAATATCCGTCACTTATAAAAATCCTGACAAATCATAGATATACCCCCTAAGGGGTAGGTGAAGGCGTATTTGATTTGCATCAATAAGTGCCCCTGCTGAATCGTTAAGGTAGGCAGTAATAGAAAAGAAATCGAGGCAAAAATGAGCAAAGTCAGACTCGCTATCATCGGTAACGGCATGGTCGGCCACCGCTTTATTGAGGATCTTCTCGATAAAGCCGATGCTAACCAGTTCGATATTACCGTGTTCTGTGAAGAACCCCGCAAGGCGTACGACCGTGTGCACTTGTCTTCCTACTTCTCTCACCATACCGCCGAAGAACTCTCTCTGGTGCGCGAAGGTTTCTACGAGAAGCATGGCGTAAAAGTGCTGGTGGGCGAACGCGCTATCACCATCAACCGTCAGGAGAAAGTGATCCACTCCAGCGCCGGACGCACGGTTTTTTACGATAAGCTGATCATGGCGACAGGCTCGTATCCGTGGATCCCGCCGATTAAAGGTTCGGAAACCCAGGATTGCTTCGTTTACCGTACCATTGAAGACCTCAACGCCATTGAATCCTGCGCACGTCGAAGCAAACGCGGCGCGGTTGTCGGTGGTGGTCTGCTGGGTCTGGAAGCGGCAGGCGCACTGAAAAACCTCGGCGTTGAAACCCACGTCATCGAATTTGCCCCGATGCTGATGGCGGAACAGCTGGACCATATGGGTGGCGACCAGTTACGCCGTAAAATCGAAAGCATGGGCGTGAAGGTTCACACCAGCAAGAACACCAAAGAGATCGTGCAGGAAGGCACTGAAGCGCGTAAAACCATGCGCTTTGCCGACGGCAGCGAGCTGGAAGTGGATTTCATCGTCTTCTCCACCGGCATTCGCCCGCGCGACAAGCTGGCTACTCAGTGCGGTCTGGCCGTTGCGCAGCGCGGCGGGATCATGATCAACGATACCTGCCAGACCTCCGATCCGGACATCTACGCCATCGGCGAATGCGCCAGCTGGAATAACCGCGTATACGGTCTGGTTGCACCTGGGTACAAAATGGCGCAGGTCGCCGTTGACCATATCCTCGGCAGCGAAAATGCCTTCACCGGCGCAGACATGAGCGCGAAGCTGAAGCTGCTGGGCGTGGACGTGGGCGGTATTGGCGATGCGCATGGTCGCACCCCGAACTCCCGCAGCTATGTTTATCTGGACGAAAGCAAAGAAGTCTACAAACGTCTTATCGTCAGCCAGGACAACAAAACCCTGCTCGGGGCGGTGCTGGTGGGCGACACCAGCGACTTCGGCAACCTGCTCCAGCTGGTGCTGAACGCCATTGAGCTGCCGGAAAACCCGGACGCGCTGATCCTCCCGGCGCACGCCTCCAGCGGTAAGCCGTCCATTGGCGTGGATAAACTGCCGGACAGCGCGCAAATCTGCTCCTGCTTCGACGTGACCAAAGGCATGCTGATCTCCGCCATTAACAAAGGCTGCCACACCGTTGCGGCGCTGAAGGCGGAAACCAAAGCCGGGACCGGCTGCGGCGGCTGTATCCCGCTGGTTACCCAGGTGCTGAACGCCGAGCTGGCAAAACAGGGCATTGAAGTGAACAACAACCTGTGCGAGCACTTCGCTTACTCTCGCCAGGAGCTGTATCACCTGATCCGCGTGGAGGGCATTAAGTCCTTCGACGAACTGCTGGAGAAACACGGCCAGGGCTACGGCTGTGAAGTATGTAAGCCTACCGTCGGTTCCCTGCTGGCGTCCTGCTGGAACGAATATGTGCTCAAACCAGAACACACTCCGCTTCAGGACACCAACGATAACTTCCTGGCCAATATTCAGAAAGACGGGACTTACTCGGTGATCCCGCGTTCTGCCGGGGGAGAAATTACCCCTGAGGGGCTGGTCGCCGTGGGCCGTATCGCCCGTGAGTTTAATCTGTACACCAAAATCACCGGTTCCCAGCGTATCGGCCTGTTTGGTGCGCAGAAAGATGATCTGCCGGAAATCTGGCGTCAGCTGATTGAGGCGGGCTTCGAAACCGGTCACGCATACGCTAAGGCGCTGCGCATGGCGAAAACCTGCGTGGGCAGCACCTGGTGCCGCTACGGCGTGGGCGACAGCGTGGGCTTCGGCGTCGAGCTGGAAAACCGCTACAAAGGTATCCGTACGCCGCACAAAATGAAGTTCGGCGTCTCAGGGTGTACCCGTGAATGTGCGGAAGCACAGGGTAAAGACGTGGGTATTATCGCCACCGAGAAAGGCTGGAACCTGTACGTGTGCGGTAACGGCGGGATGAAACCTCGCCACGCCGATCTGCTGGCTGCCGATCTCGATCGCGATACGCTGATCAAATACCTCGACCGCTTCATGATGTTCTACATTCGTACCGCCGATAAGCTGACCCGTACCGCGTCCTGGCTGGATAATCTCGAAGGCGGCATCGACTATCTGAAGTCAGTCATTATCGACGACAAGCTGGGCCTGAATGAACAGCTGGAATCCGAGATGACTCGCCTGCGCGAGGCGGTGATCTGCGAGTGGACC
Organism: Enterobacter cloacae complex sp.6700776; assembly: GCF_048284255.1. Lineage (NCBI taxonomy): Bacteria > Pseudomonadati > Pseudomonadota > Gammaproteobacteria > Enterobacterales > Enterobacteriaceae > Enterobacter > Enterobacter cloacae complex sp.6700776. The sequence goes on from NZ_JBLVYK010000022.1 coordinate 33,449, forward strand.
GAAACCGTGAACACGCCAGCGGCGCAGACGCGCTTCAAACACTTTATCAACAGCACCCAGCGCGACCCGAACGTGCAGGTGGTGCCGGAGCGCGAACAGCATCGTCCAGCGACCCCGTATGAACGTATTCCGGTGATGCTGGTGGAGGAAAACGCATGAGCCAGTGGGTAAACATCTGCAACATTAACGACATTCTGCCAGCAACCGGCGTCTGTGCCCTGCTGGGCAACGAGCAGGTAGCGATTTTCCGCCCTCGCCACGATGAACAGGTTTTTGCCATCAGCAATATCGACCCGTTCTTCGAGGCCAGCGTGCTCTCCCGCGGTCTGATTGCGGAGCACCAGGGCGAACTGTGGGTTGCCAGCCCGCTGAAAAAGCAGCGCTTCCGCTTAACCGACGGGCGCTGCATGGAAGATGAAAGCTTCTCGGTCAAACACTACGACGTCCGCGTGAAGGACGGCGAGGTGCAGCTGAAAGCGTAACCCCTCGCCTTTTCAATAGGAAAGGCTTATGACCCCTTATGGGTAACGGCAGGAAAAACCGTATGTTCTGTACGATTCCTGCTGTTATCCTGACGTCAATTCTTCCCCCGCCATGAATGCTGTGAGGTAACGTCGTGGATCACCTGCCGATTTTTTGTCAATTACGCAACCGCGACTGCCTGCTCGTGGGCGGCGGCGATGTGGCTGAACGCAAGGCGCGCCTGCTGTTAGAGGCGGGCGCCCGACTGACCGTTAACGCCCTCACCTTCGCCCCACAGTTTGACGTCTGGGCGCAGGAAGGGATGCTCACGCAGGTGCAGGGCGAATTTGATGAATCCCTGCTGGATACTTGCTGGCTGACCATCGCCGCAACGGATAACGATGACGTTAACCAGCGCGTCAGCGACGCCTGCGAAGCGCGCCGCATCTTCTGTAACGTGGTGGATGCGCCGAAAGAGGCGAGCTTTATCATGCCATCCATTATCGACCGCTCGCCGCTGATGATTGCGGTGTCGTCCGGTGGCCGCTCGCCCGTTCTTGCCCGTCTGCTGCGGGAAAAACTGGAAGCCGTGCTGCCTCAACACCTTGGTCAGATTGCGCATTATGCCGGGCAGCTGCGTTCCCGCGTGAAGCAAACCTTCGCAACCGTGGGCGAACGCCGTCGCTTCTGGGAGAAGTTCTTTGTCAACGACAGGCTGGCGCAGTCCCTTGCCAATCAGGACACCAAAGCGGTTGAAGAGACGACCGAGCAACTCCTCTCTGAACCGCTGGATCATCGCGGTGAAGTGGTACTGGTGGGCGCAGGTCCCGGCGATGCGGGCTTGCTGACGCTGAAGGGTCTCCAGCAGATCCAGCAGGCGGACATCGTGGTGTATGACCGTCTGGTCTCTGATGACATCATGAATCTGGTGCGCCGCGATGCTGACCGCGTGTTCGTCGGCAAACGGGCAGGTTATCACTGCGTACCGCAGGAGGAGATCAACCAGATCCTGCTGCGGGAAGCGCAAAAAGGTAAGCGTGTGGTGCGTCTGAAAGGGGGCGATCCCTTTATCTTTGGTCGCGGCGGCGAGGAGCTGGAAACTCTCTGCAACGCGGGCATTCCGTTCTCCGTGGTGCCGGGCATTACGGCGGCATCCGGCTGTTCTGCCTATTCCGGCATTCCGTTAACCCATCGCGACTATGCCCAGAGCGTGCGCCTGGTGACGGGCCACCTGAAAACCGGCAGCGAGCTGGACTGGCATAATCTGGCCGCTGAAAAGCAGACTCTGGTCTTCTACATGGGGCTAAATCAGGCAGCCACGATTCAGGCGAAACTGCTGGAGCACGGCATGGAAGCAGATATGCCGGTCGCGCTGGTAGAAAACGGTACCGCCATTACGCAGCGCGTGGTCGATGGCGTACTGACGCAGCTGGGCGAGCTGGCGCAGCAGGTTGAAAGCCCGGCGCTGATCGTGGTGGGCCGCGTGGTAGCACTGCGTGAAAAACTGAACTGGTTCTCCAGCCACTAACGCACAATCTTTCTCCCGGGAGTAGTCTTGAAGCGGACTACTCCCTTCTTACCTCAGTCGATAACATACCGCCCGCGTAATGGAACTTTTCCATTTATTCCCTCGTGTTACATCCAATTTTTTGATTTTATTGACAAGGAATGCGTATGTTCAAACTGGCAAAAGCTGCCGTACTGGTCGGCCTGTTAACAACTCTGACGGCCTGCACCGGTCACGTTCAAAATACTAAAAATAATTGCAGCTACGATTACCTGCTGCATCCGGCAATCTCCATTTCGAAGATCATCGGCGGTTGCGGCCCGGCGGCACAGCAGTAAGCGTTTTTCAGGCGTAAAAAAACCGGGAATTTCCCGGTTTTTTTGTTTCGTCAGTTTTGTCGGGTGGCGGCTCCGCCTTACCCGACCTACACGGTCCTGTAGGCCGGGTAAGCGTAAGCGCCACCCGGCAAAGCGGCTTAAGGTTTCGCCACAAACCCAATCGCGTCGTACACCGCTTTCAGGGTTTCGGAGGCGCGCGCGCTGGCTTTTTCCGCGCCCTCTTTCATCACTTTTTGCAGGAAAGCTTCGTCGTTACGGTAACGGTGATAGCGCTCCTGCAACTCGGTCAGCATGCCGGAAACGGCGTCTGCCACTTCACCTTTCAGGTGGCCGTACATCTTGCCTTCAAAGTGTTTTTCCAGCTCAGGGATGCTCTGTCCGGTCACACCGGAGAGAATGTCCAGCAGGTTGGATACGCCCGCTTTGTTCTGCACGTCGTAGCGCACCACTGGCGGCTCGTCGGAGTCGGTCACCGCACGCTTGAGCTTTTTCACCACCGATTTCGGATCTTCCAGCAGGCCGATAACGTTGTTGCGGTTATCGTCAGACTTGGACATCTTTTTGGTCGGCTCCAGCAGCGACATCACGCGCGCGCCGGATTTCGGAATAAACGGCTCAGGCACTTTGAACACGTCGCCGTAAAGCGCATTGAAGCGCTGGGCGATATCGCGGCTCAGCTCCAGGTGCTGCTTCTGATCTTCGCCCACTGGTACCTGGTTGGTCTGGTACAGCAGAATATCTGCCGCCATCAGCACCGGATAATCAAACAGACCGGCGTTGATGTTTTCAGAGTAGCGCGCAGATTTATCCTTGAACTGGGTCATGCGGCTCAGCTCGCCGAAATAGGTGTAGCAGTTCAGCGCCCAGCCCAGCTGCGCGTGCTCTGGCACGTGAGACTGAACGAAAATGGTGCTCTTCTCTGGATCGATACCGCACGCCAGGTACAGCGCCAGCGTATCGAGCGTCGCCTTGCGCAGCTTCTCGGGATCCTGACGCGCGGTGATAGCATGCAAATCCACGATGCAGTAAATGCAGTGGTAGTCATCCTGCATGCTCACCCACTGACGTAACGCACCCATGTAGTTACCAATGGTCAGTTCACCTGAAGGCTGTGCGCCACTAAAAACGATGGGCTTAGTCATTATTCAATTCCTGATGTTCACTGTGCGAGAGCCCGAGTGCGGGCAACAAATCTTTGAAGTGGTCGAACACAACGTCCGGCTCACTCAGCGTAATGGCTTCACCGTAGTTGTAGCCGTAGGTCAACCCAACAGACGGGCAACCTGCCGCTCTGGCAGCCAGAATATCATTGCGGGAATCCCCGACAAAGAGCAGCTCCGCAGGCGCTAAGGATAATTTTCCTGCCACCAGCAATAGCGGTTCCGGATGCGGCTTTTTATTCTGCACGTCATCGCCGCCCACAATTACGGAGAAGTATTTCGCGATATCCAGCGCTTCCAGCAGAGGCGCAACGAACGGTGTTGGCTTGTTGGTCACCAGCCCCAGCGGGATGCCTTTCGCATGTAGCGCGCTCAGCGTTTCAGCGACATCCGGGAACAGGAAGCTGCCCTCTTCGACGGTCTCTTCGTAGAAACGGTCGAACAGTTTGCGCAGAATACGCTGCTGCTCATCCTGGGGAATATCCGCGTGGTCAACACTCGGTTTCCCTTGCGCAGAACGCTGAGAGGCACGTTCCTGACGAGCCCAGGTCAGCGCGCGCTCCATCAGCACGTCTGCACCGTTACCAATCCACGTCACGACGCGCTCTTCGCCCGCAACGGGGAGTTCAAGGGCATACAGCGCCTGATCGACGGCGCGGGTTAATCCAGGCGCGCTGTCGACCAGCGTGCCGTCGAGGTCAAATGCTACACCCCGAATAGCCTGCAATTTATCCATGACTTACCTTCGCCAGTTCACGGCGCATTTCATCAATGACTTTTTTGTAATCCGGTTGATCGAAGATGGCGGAACCTGCGACGAACATATCCGCCCCTGCCGCCGCAATCTCACCGATGTTATTGACCTTCACGCCGCCGTCCACTTCCAGACGAATATCATAGCCAGACTCATCAATGCGGCGGCGCACTTCACGCAACTTGTCGAGCGTCTGAGGAATAAACGACTGGCCGCCAAAGCCCGGGTTGACGGACATCAGCAGGATCACGTCCAGCTTGTCCATCACGTAGTCGAGATAGCTCAGCGGGGTCGCCGGGTTAAAGACCAGCCCCGCCTTACAGCCGTTCTCTTTGATCAGCTGTAGCGTGCGGTCAACGTGTTCGGAGGCTTCCGGGTGGAAAGTGATGATGCTGGCACCCGCCGCGGCGAAATCAGGCACGATGCGATCAACCGGTTTCACCATCAGATGCACGTCAATGGGCGCGGTGATCCCGTAGTTACGCAGCGCTTTAAGCACCATCGGACCGATGGTCAGGTTGGGAACGTAGTGGTTATCCATAACGTCGAAATGGACGACATCCGCGCCAGCCGCGAGAGCTTTGGCAGTGTCTTCACCCAGGCGGGCAAAATCGGCCGACAGAATTGAGGGGGCAATCAAAAACTGTTTCATCCGCATCTCCTTGAAATGTGTTTACCGGCGGGCAAAGGCTCAGGGTCGATAAAGCGCCAGAAGTTCGTCCACCTTTTTACGTGTGCCGCCATTGCTACTAATGCTACGCCGCACTTTTACCTGAAAATGCTTCGCGGCTTTGTACCATTCGCGCGTATCAGGCGTGTCGTGATTCGAAATTAACACCGGAATTCTTTTGCTGACCAGCTTTTCCGCCATCTCAGCCAGACGCGCCTGCTCGGCCGGGCTGAAGCTGTTGGTGTGGTAGGCGGTGAAATTTGCCGTGGCAGACAGCGGCGCGTAAGGCGGGTCGCAGTAGACCACCGAGTTTACGCCCGCCAGCTCCATGCACTCTTCATAGGAGAGACAGTAGAACTCGGCATTCTGCGCTTTTTCAGCAAAGTGATACAGCTCGTCCTGCGGGAAATAGGGACGCTTATAGCGGCCAAACGGCACGTTAAACTCGCCACGCAGATTATACCGGCACAGACCGTTGTAGCCATGGCGGTTGAGATAAAGAAACAACAGCGCGCGACGGAACGGGTCCTGGCTCTGATTAAACTCAGCGCGGAACTGATAGTAAATGTCCGGGTTGTTGTTCTCTGGCGTAAACAGCTTCCGCGCCTCTTCCACATACTCATCGGTACGCAGTTTGACGATGTTATAGAGGCTGATAAGGTCGCTGTTGATATCCGCCAGGATATAACGAGAAAAATCGGTATTCAGGAATACCGATCCAGCACCCACGAAGGGCTCGATAAGACACTCGCCTTTCGGCAGGTGCTTTTTAATATCGTCGAGCAGGGGGTATTTCCCCCCTGCCCATTTAAGAAAAGCGCGATTTTTTTTCATGCTGACTAACTGATTACACCTTCTCCGGCTGTGGAGAAAGCTCCGACAGCATCCTGCGCTTTAAACATTACTTCAGATCGGCCTGCACCTGATGAATTGGCTTCGCCCACGGGTTTTTCGCCTGCACATCGGCAGGCAGCGTGGAGACGGCTCGTTTTGCTTCATCTTTTGAGGCATAAACTCCGCTTACCAGAACGTACCAAGGCTGTCCGTTACGGGTCGTCTGATAAACCACATAGTTTTTCAGATTCGATTTCTTCGCCCAGGCGTTGAGGTTGTCGTAGTTAGACGAACTGCTCAGCTGCAACGTGTAGTTGCTGGATGATGCGGATTTCAGAGAACCCACGTTACCCGTCGTTTTACCTGCCGCGGTGCTGGATGCGCTAGCGGTTGGCGTAGCAGCCGGTGCCGCAGTTGCAGCAGGCGCGGTTGTGGTCGCCGTTGCTTTAGGTGCAGCGGTTGCCGCAGGCGTTGGCGCTTTAACCGGTTGGCTCACCGCAGGTTTTGTCTGCGCTGGCGCTTTCGTTTCTGGCGCTTTTGCCACGGTCTGCGGTTTCGTCTCACGCTTCGGCTCAATCACAGCCTGCTTACGCTCCTGACGCGGCGCAGTCTGGGTATGGCGCGGTTTGGTTTCCGTTGCCGCCGTTTGCTGCTGGGCATTGCTGCCATGAACTGGCGCAACGGTGGCAGGTTCAGTAGGCAGCGTGGAGTTCACCACGGCAGCGTTAACCTGCTCCTGATTCTGCGGCTGCGTCAGCGCGTTATTCAGATCGCCCTGAACTTCAACACGCTGCTGGCCCTCCGGCGTAACAGGCGCCTGGCCCTGAGTTGGGGTCGCAGAGACGGGCGGCAGAGAGATATCCTGACCGGCGCTGGTGTTACCTGCGGTCTGCTCTGCGGAAGTGGTGCCCGGCGCTGGCTGAGCGCCATTCGCCTGGTTGCTCGCATCGTTACCAGACAGGTCGATGCTCTTCTCGGCAGACGCTGTCTGCTCGGTAGAATGGGTAGAAGGTGCTTTTAGCGCGGAACCAATGCCGACAATCAGCAATACCAGAACCAAAACGCCAAGGCCCATCATGATGTACTGACGGGAGGCCGGTTTTGCCGCTACCGCTTTTTTACGTTTGCGCGGACGACGTTCAACAGGCTGTTCATCCATTAACTCTTCTTCGGATTCATACTCCTCGTCTTCACGCTCATTTCGCGCATTACGGCTACGCGAAGGGCGACGATCGTCTGCATCCAGATCGACATCGTCAAAGTTGATCTGCGGCTCGTTATCACGTTCTGAAGATTGACGAGAACGACCAGTACGACGATCGCTGGGATCGGGTTTCAGCTCGTCTTCTGGTTTGAATTCATCCATTTAACACCCCACTCAAAGGCTTCTGCCAACGACTCTGCATTTACCTGAAGCTAAAACGACCACCTGTTACAGCAGCCTGACCTTTCTAGTTGTTACGCCTGCTGACAATCAGCAATAGCGCCAAGTACGACTTCGTGCGGCACTCCGCCGCGCACTTCACTTTTCCCTATTGCAAGCGGGAGTACCAGACGCATCTCACCTGCCAATACTTTTTTATCGCGCATCATGTGGGGAAGGTACGCTTGCGCAGACATTTCCTGCGGACCACTCACCGGCAAGCCAGCACGTTTAAGCAACGTGATGATACGTGCTGTCTCTTCCGGCCTGAACTGCCCCAGACGTTCAGAGGCACGGGCCGCCATGACCATTCCGGCAGCGACAGCTTCACCGTGAAGCCAGTTACCGTAGCCCATTTCGGCTTCGATCGCATGACCAAACGTATGCCCCAGATTCAGTAAAGCACGTAAGCCGGTTTCACGCTCATCTGCGGCAACGACTTCTGCTTTCAGCTCACAGCAACGGCGAATACAGTAGGCCATTGCCTGCCCATCGAGGCGCAGCAGCGCATCCATATTCTCTTCCAGCCAGGTGAAGAACTCACCGTCAAGAATAATGCCGTATTTGATCACTTCTGCAAGGCCGGACGCCAGTTCGCGCGCTGGCAAGGTTTGCAGACAGTCGAGATCCACCACCACCGATGCAGGCTGGTAGAACGCGCCAATCATGTTTTTGCCGAGCGGATGGTTAACCGCCGTTTTACCGCCCACAGAAGAATCGACCTGTGAGAGCAACGTGGTTGGAATTTGAATAAAGCGCACACCGCGCTGGTAGCTGGCGGCTGCAAAACCGGTCAGATCGCCCACAACGCCGCCGCCCAGGGCAAGCAGTGTTGTATCACGACCGTGCGGTTTTTGCAGAAGTGCGGTAAAGACGGTATCCAGTACCGTCAGGCTTTTGTACTGCTCGCCATCGGGCAGAATCACACTGTCGACCTTCACGCCCGCCTGCTCAAGCAGGTGGCGTACACGGTCGAGATAAAGCGGAGCCAGCGTCTCGTTGGTGACCAGCATCGCCTGATCACCCGCTTTCAGTGGTAAGAAGGAAGCTGGATCGTTAAACAAACCAGCCGCGATGGTGATAGGGTAACTACGTTCCCCGAGAGTAACTGTAATCCTCTCCATGACGCGACATCCACCTTAAATGCTTTTACCCGCAGGCGAGTGTATATAAAGCCAGAATCAGTTGCTTTCCAGCATATGAATAATCTGGTTTGCAACCACTTTAGCGCTTTGATCGTCAGTACGAATGGTCACATCAGCAATCTCTTCGTACAGAGGATTGCGTTCATCGGCCAAAGCTTCCAGAACTTCACGTGGCGGTGTTTCAACCTGCAACAACGGGCGTTTTTTATCACGCTGCGTGCGTGCCAGCTGTTTTTCGATGGTCGTCTCAAGATAGACCACTACGCCACGGGCGGAGAGACGGTTGCGGGTTTCGCGAGATTTTACAGAGCCGCCGCCTGTTGCCAGCACAATGCCCTGTTTTTCCGTGAGTTCGTTGATCACTTTTTCTTCTCGGTCACGGAAACCTTCTTCGCCTTCTACGTCGAAGACCCAGCCCACATCCGCTCCGGTTCGTTTCTCAATCTCTTGATCAGAATCGTAAAATTCCATATTGAGTTGTTGAGCTAACTGACGCCCAATAGTGCTTTTGCCGGCACCCATAGGCCCAACCAGAAAGATATTGCGTTTCTCTGCCATTTTTTCGGTACTACTAAGACTATTCGTTAATGGTAATCCCCGCTGCGCAGACACCCGGCGTAGCAGGACATGAACTGAAACCTCATTTGCAATAGAGCGAGAGTCAGACGAAAAATTATCTCAATACTCCGGCTTGTTTGGCAACTGATTAAATCACCGTTCCCGGCGCATAAGGAAATAAGACGTAAGTCCAACTCAAATCGGTACTCCTTGTATGCTAATTCATGCCCCACGTCAAACATCTGCAACAAACTGAATGCAAAATCATTGCGGGGATCGTTACCCATTAATGAATACTGACCAGACGTGGCGTGATAAACACCACTAACTCGCGCCGTTCGTTATCTTTTCCGTCATGGCGGAACAACTGACCCAGCCACGGAATGTTGCCCAGCACGGGCACGCTGTCGCGTCCGGTTTTATTCTTTTGCGAAAAGATCCCGCCCAGCGCGAGCGTTTCCCCACTTTTTACCTCTACCTGCGTTTCGATCTCCTGCTTATCAATCGCCAGCGTTTCGCCGTCCGCCTGTTGCAGCACCTGGCCAGGCATATTTTCACTGATATGCAGCTTCAGACGAACGCGGCCGCCCGGAAGCACCACCGGCGTGACCTCCATGCCTAATACCGCCTCTTTAAACTCAACGGAGGTCGCTCCGCTTTCGCCGCTGGAAACCTGATACGGGATTTCGCTGCCCTGCTTGATGCTGGCCGGCTGCATGTGCGACGCCAGTAGCCGCGGGCTGGCGATGATATCCACCTGCTGCTTTTGCTCAAGCGCCGACAACTCAAGATCCAGCATCCTGCCGTTGATGCGCCCGATATTAAACCCAACGTGTGTGGTTGCACTGGCCACCGACAGGTCAGCGCCCAACGTCGTGACCTGACCCACCTTACCGGCCTCCGTTGCGTCAGCGAGGTTCCATTTCACCCCCAGTTCACGCAGGCTTTTTTCACTGATGGTCACAATCTGCGCCGCCAGTTCTACCTGCTCGACGGGCAGATCCATCTGCGCTGCCCAGCGCTGGAGCATATCCACCACCGACTTGTTATCCCTGACCAGGAGACGGTTGGTGCGCTTGTCGACGGAGAGACTGCCTTTCGGGCTTAAGAGCTTTTCCGCCGCTTTTTGCAATTCGGCCGCATCCGCATAAGCAAACGGAATGCTGTGAGAGAGCAGCGGAGCGTCGAGCAGACGCTGGGCCCGCTCCTGCTCTTTACGCGTCTGTTGCTCCCGCTGCCAGGCCGCCGTATGCACATAAAAAATGCCGCCCTCTTCCCGCAATACCAGCCCGGCACTGTTCACTACCGTCTGAAGCGCCTGCCTCCAGGGCACCCGCGTTAGATTCAGCGAAAGCGAACCGCTGACATCCGGCGACACCACCAGATTGCGATCCTCCTGCGCTACCATCGCCTGTAATACCTGCACCACCGGGACATCATCCACCAGCAGGGTGACCGGTTTTGGCGTCGCGGCCCACAGGGGCTGGCTGAGTGCCGCCAGTAACAGCCCTATCCATATCTTCACTTTTTTTCGTTCCTTCTCGCTGCCATGTCCATCGCTTCGGCTCGCACATCTCGCCGACATCAACGGTCAGTTGTTGTGTATCTATCGCACTCACCCGCCAGCCTGGCGGTAACCGCATCTGCGTTTTTACCCGGTGCCAGCGGTTCTGCCCGTCCTGCATAAGGCCGATATCCCTGCTGCCGCTGACGACTCCCTGATACCGCCACTGGCTGAGTTGCCCTGCTGCGCAACGCTCTTCCGGCACGGAGAAGGGATCCCGCATCCCGGTCAGGAAAAGCGGAGAAAGCAGGATCAGCAAACGGGTTTTACTGCGCATGGCCTATCTCCAGTTGCAGGCTAAGGCGTAGCTGTTTTCCCTGTGGGGTGATGGAAAACGCGCTCACCCGCACGTTCTCAAGCGCCAGCCGGGAAAAGAGCGCCGGAACTGCGCCCCACAAGGCATCCAGCGCCAGCTCTCCCCCACTCTGCTGCGGTTTCCAGTACACCAGCCTTGCGTCCTCACGCTGAAATGCCAGCGGAGAAAAGGGCTGCACCGGCTTCACTTGCGTAACCACAGGTCGCCGCCCGGCCTTCGGCCACAGCGAGGCGTTGATTCGCTTCGCACTGCTGGCCTGCGCCTGAATATCGGCGTAGCACAGAGCAGCGGGTCTGAGCAGCGCTCCCCAAATCGCAAACGCAACGATCCCCGACGCGATCAACCAGCAAAGGACGCGCCGGGAAGGACGTGCATCTGTCCAGCGTTGATACCAGATGCCCACTGGCTACCTCCGGCTATGCAGTTGAAAAGAGAACATCCATCGCCCCTGGCTATCCTGTTGCAATTCGCCTGCCGGTCCGGGGTTAAACCCCGTCACCCTTTTCAGCGCATCGGTCATGGCGGAGAGCGTCGGGAGTGAGGTGGTATAGCCCGTCAGGATCAGCGAGGGTGGCTGATAACGCAGCGCCGTCAGCCACGCCTGCCGGGGCATTGCACTGGCAAGGGATTCAAGCGCGGGTTGCCATGCCACCGTCTCAGGCGGCTGCGAAGGGGTTTCCACCCCCGCAGACTGCGGCTGACGGGCTTTCAATACCTTCTGCACCGCACGCGTTCCCGCCAGATCGCTCTGCAACGCCTGTGACGCGAGAGTCTGCGTCGCCCGAAGGCTGACGCCTCCCGCCAGCATCACCAACAATGAGGCGGTAAACAGCAGCCCCCAAAAACGCAGGCGCTGATTACGTTGCTGCCGACGCCAGGGTAAAAGATTGGGCATGCTCATTACGGCGCCTCGCTCATGGCCAGCGCCAGGGCGACAGTGTAATTAGCACCACATTCTGGCAACGGCGGCTGACACAGCGTCACCGCTTCCCACGGATCCCGTGCAGCATCAAACACGGCGATATCAGAAGGAGAAAGTGCAAGCAACGCCGCCAGCTCATTCACCGTCGCCGCTTCTGTGGTGTAACGCCGCCCCCACTGGTGACGCATCGCCCACAGCCACTGGTCTTTATCCCTCCAGGCTACGCACCGGACGGGTGCAACAGCAGAGAGAAGATTAGCCAGTGCGCCGGCATCCGGGACGATTGCGGCCAGGCGCAAACGCAGCGCTTTCGCCAGCGACAACAGGGTATCGACCTCTCTGTTTTGCGCGGCGGTAACCTGAAAAGTGTTGCTGAACGTATCCTGCGCGTAGTCAAAGCAGAGCGTATCGGGAGACATCTCCAGCTCACGCGCTAATGCGGCGCCTACCCAGGTGAGCTGTTCGCTGTCACGCAAGGTAACGGATGGACGGGGCAACGCGCGTTGCAGAACGCGCGTTGCCGGAAATGAGAGAAATACCCGATGCGAGTGCGGCAATGTTTTCCGCCAGCCACGTAATGCGTTAACCAGTTGTTCTGGCTTAAGTATTTTGCCTTCACCCATAACCCCGTCCGACAGCGGCACCGCCCACCAGCGCCGTAAACGCCAGCCGGCCCGCTCTCTGGTCAGCGCCACGGCAATCACCTTATCCTGTTGAATATGAACGCCTGTTTGCCACGTTTTAAAAGCCATACTTCACGATCTCCTTATCGCCCGTCGGAGTGACGGCTATATCAATGAATCAGGCTTGCCTTTATACTACCGCGCGATTGTTTAGAAACTGCCCAGGCTAAACCAAATGGGAAATCTCCGGTGAAGTTCGTAAAGTATTTATTGATCCTTGCAGTCTGTTGCATTCTGCTGGGAGCAGGCTCGATTATTGGATTGTACAAATATGTCGAGCCGCAACTCCCTGATGTCGCCACACTTCGTGATGTGCGGCTTCAGATCCCTATGCAGGTCTATAGCGCCGATGGTGAACTGATGGCGCAATACGGCGAGAAACGTCGTATCCCACTGACCTTAAATCAAATTCCACCCGTGATGGTGAAGGCTTTTATCGCCACCGAGGACAGCCGTTTTTACGAGCACCACGGTGTCGATCCGGTCGGTATTTTCCGTGCGGCAAGCGTGGCGCTGTTCTCCGGTCATGCCTCTCAGGGGGCAAGTACCATTACCCAGCAGCTGGCGCGTAACTTCTTCCTCAGCCCGGAAAAGACGCTGATACGTAAGATCAAAGAAGTGTTCCTCGCGATCCGCATTGAGCAACTGCTGAGCAAAGACGAGATCCTTGAGCTTTACCTCAACAAGATCTATCTGGGCTACCGCGCCTATGGTGTAGGGGCTGCGGCTCAGGTCTATTTCGGTAAGTCGATCGATCAGCTCACGCTGAGCGAAATGGCGACCATTGCCGGCCTGCCAAAAGCGCCATCAACGTTTAACCCGCTCTACTCGCTGGACCGCGCCACCGCGCGCCGTAACGTTGTGCTATCGCGTATGTTGAGCGAAGGCTACATCAGCCAGGATGAGTACGATCGGGCACGCAGCGATGTGATTGATGCCAATTACCATGCACCGGAAATTGCTTTCTCATCGCCGTATCTGACGGAAATGGTTCGCCAGGAGATGGTGCGCCGCTACGGCGACAAAGCATATGAAGACGGCTATCGCGTTTATACCACCGTGACCCGCAAGGTGCAGCAGGCTGCCCAGCAGGCGGTGCGTAATAACGTGATGGATTACGATATGCGTCACGGCTATCGCGGCCCGTCCAACGTGCTGTGGAGAGTGGGCGAAGGCGCATGGGACAGCAAAAAAATTACTGATTCCCTGAAAGCGCTGCCGACCTATGGCCCGCTGCGTCCGGCTGTGGTCACCCAGGCCGATCCGCAGGAAGCGGTGGCGATGATGGCCGATGGTACATCCGTTTCGCTGCGTATGGAGGGTATCCGCTGGGCGCGTCCGTACCGTTCTGACACCCTTCAGGGGCCTACTCCACGTAAAGTGACGGATGTGGTACAAACTGGACAACAAATCTGGGTGCGTCAGGTAGGCGATGCCTGGTGGCTGGCACAGGTGCCGGACGTCAACTCTGCCCTGGTCTCCATCAATCCGCAGAACGGTGCCGTGATGGCGCTGGTTGGCGGGTTCGATTTCAACCAGAGCAAATTTAACCGCGCAACCCAGGCGCTGCGTCAGGTCGGTTCGAACATCAAACCGTTCCTGTATACCGCGGCGATGGACAAGGGGCTAACGCTCGCCAGCATTCTCAACGACGTGCCAATTTCCCGATGGGATGCCGGTGCGGGCTCTGACTGGCAGCCGAAGAACTCTCCGGCGCAATACGCTGGCCCTATCCGTCTGCGTCAGGGCCTTGGCCAGTCGAAGAACGTGGTCATGGTTCGCGCGATGCGTGCGATGGGCGTTGATTATGCGGCAGAGTATCTGCAACGCTTCGGCTTCCCGGCGCAAAACATCGTTCATACCGAATCTTTGGCGCTCGGCTCCGCGTCCTTCACGCCGCTCCAGGTCGCGCGTGGCTACTCGGTAATGGCAAACGGCGGCTTCCTGGTCGATCCGTATTTCATCAGCAAAATCGAGAACGATCAGGGCGGCGTACTGTTTGAAGCGAAGCCGAAAATTGCCTGCCCTGAATGCGATATTCCGGTGATTTACGGCGACACGCCAAAATCCAATGTCCTTGAAAACAAGGATATGGAAGATGTTGCCATCTCTCAGGAACGTCAGAATCTGGCGGTGCCGCAGCCTCAGCTGGAACAGGCCAATCAGGCGCTGGTCGCCCAGAGTGGCGCGCAGGAGTATGCTCCGCACGTGATCAGCACGCCGCTGTCGTTCCTGATTAAGAGCGCGCTGAACACCAACATCTTTGGCGAACCGGGCTGGCAAGGCACCGGCTGGCGAGCGGGCCGCGATTTGCAGCGCCGCGACATCGGCGGCAAAACAGGCACAACCAACAGCTCAAAAGATGCCTGGTTCTCAGGTTATGGCCCGGGCGTTGTCACCTCGGTCTGGATTGGTTTTGACGATCACCGCCGCACTCTGGGACGCACAACCGCTTCTGGCGCAATTAAAGATCAGATTTCCGGTTACGAGGGTGGGGCTAAGAGTGCGCAACCGGCCTGGGATGCTTACATGAAGGCCGCTCTCGAGGGCGTGCCGGAGCAGCCGCTAACGCCTCCGCCGGGCATTGTCACGATCAATATTGACCGCAGCACCGGACAGCTCGCGAATGGCGGCAACAGCCGTGCCGAGTATTTCATCGAGGGTACGCAGCCAACCACGCAGGCGGTGCATGAGGTGGGTACCGAAATCATTGATAACGGCGAAACGCACGAACTGTTCTGACGCCAACAAAAAAGCCGGGCGGTGACGACGCCTGACCCGGCCTACAGCGTAATGCAAAACGGCAACCATCGGTTGCCGTTTTTACGGGTGGCGCTACAAACGCCCCTGCCCCTTCAGCCACTCCCGCACCAGGAAAAGTGCGCTCACGTTGCGTGCCTCGTTAAAGTCAGGATCTTCCAGCAAATCCATCAGATGAGCCAGCGGCCAGCGAACCTGCGGCAGCGGTTCCGGCTCGTCTCCTTCCAGCGATTCAGGATAGAGATCTTCCGCGACAACAATGTTCATTTTGCTGGAGAAATAGGACGGCGCCATGCTCAGCTTTTTCAGGAACGTCAGCTCTTTCGCGCCAAAGCCGACCTCTTCTTTCAGCTCCCGGTTTGCCGCTTCAAACACCGTTTCGCCCGGATCGATCAGTCCTTTGGAGAAGCCCAGCTCGTAGGATTCAGTGCCCACGGCGTATTCACGAATAAGGATCAGGTGCTCGTCGACGATAGGCACTATCATCACCGCTTCACGCGAGGAGGGGCGCATACGCTCATAAACACGACGCACACCGTTGCTGAACTCCAGATCCACACTTTCAACATTAAACAGACGCGATTTTGCGACGGTTTCAACATTCAGAATGGTGGGCTTTTGTAAGGGTTTGGTCATCTTGACGGGTCTTTGCTGGGTGAACTGGCTTTATTGTGCGATACGCCGCACGGTTTCGGCAATGTCAATTGCTCTTTATTTACATTTATGCAACGTAACTGTAGGCAATTCTCATTTCAAAACAAATGTCAAGAGGTTGAAAAGTTTCCAGGAATTTGCTGATATCGCGCCGGAACAGGCTTTGTTATCATTACCGGTCACTGGGATGCGCGTCAACATGCTCAAGTTAGACTCCATACTTGCCGATAGCCGACCACAGAATCTCATTCATTGTACAAAAGGTGCGACTGACAACACCTGTAAGAAGATAAGTAAGATGGGGAAAGCATGAGCACCATTTTGATTTTTCTCGCTGCTGTGCTGGCCTGCGCGTCGATTGCGGTGTGGGTATTCAGGCGCCGCGTACATCGCCGTTATCGGCTGCCCTTTTTGAACGCGTTTGCCGGGGCAAACACGCGCAAGCTTTCGCCAGAGGAACGCAGCACCGTTGAGCAGTATCTCGACACGCTGAACCGATCCCGGCTTTCGCCTGGCCCTACCGGCGCCAGCGCCGCCCCCGTATCGCTCAACCTGAACGCCCAAAGCGACACCGTTCTGTGCGTAACGCGCTCCATTACCCGCTACGGCATCACAACCGACGATCCCAACAAATGGCGTTACTATCTCGACTCTGTTGAAGTGCACCTGCCTCCCTTCTGGGAGCAGTATATCAACGACGAAAACAGCGTCGAGCTCATCCATACCGATACGCTGCCGCTGGTTATCTCCCTTAATGGTCATACTCTGAGCGAATATGTTCAGGAAGCGCCACGCTTTGCGCTGGAACGCGCAAGCGGAACGCAGGCCTCTATTCGTGGTGAAGAGACAGAGCAGATTGAACTGCTCAACATCCGCCAGGAAACGCATGAAGAGTACGTCCTGAGCCGCCCGGATGGCATTCGCGAAGCGGTGCTGATTGTCGTCTCGTTCCTGCTCTTTTTTATCTGCCTGCTGACGCCGGACGTGTTTGTTCCGTGGCTCGCGGGTGGCGCAGTACTGCTTCTGGCCGCCGGGCTGTGGGGCATATTTGCCCCGCCGGCAAAAACGTCATTACGCGAAATTCACTGCCTGCGCGGAACCCCAAAACGCTGGGGACTGTTCGGCGAAAACGATCAGGAACATATCAACAATATCTCGCTCGGGATCATCGATCTCATCTATCCGCGCCACTGGCAGCCGTGGATTGCGCAGGACCTGGGCCACAAAACGGATATTGATATCTATCTCGACCGCCACGTTGTACGCCAGGGACGTTACTTATCCCTGCACGACGAAGTAAAAAACTTCCCGCTTCAGCACTGGCTTCGCAGCGCGGTGATTGCCGGTGGCGCCGCGTTAATCTTCCTCATGCTGCTGCTTTTCGTGCCGCTGGATATGCCGATTAAATTTACCCTGTCATGGATCAAAGGGGCGCAAACCGTGGAAGCCACCAGCGTACAGCAGCTCGAAGAAGCGGGTGTACGCGTGGGGGATACGTTGCGGCTGAAAGGCACCGGGATGTGTAATATCCACTCACCGGGCGCCTGGAACACGCGCCAGAACTCGCCGTTCGCGCCGTTCGACTGCTCTCAGATCATCTGGAATGACGCCTCTCCGCTGCCGCTTCCGGAATCGGATGTGGTCAATAAGGCCACCGCGCTCACCCAGACGATTAATCGCCAGCTCCATCCAAAACCGGATGATGATTCTCGCGTCAGCCCTGCCCTGCGTTCGGCCATTCAGAAGTCCGGCATGGTGCTGCTGGATGACTTTGGCGAAATCGTCCTGAAAACAGAAGATCTCTGCTCAGCTCAGGATGACTGTATCCGGCTGAAGAACGCGCTGGTCAACCTCGGCAACAGCAAAGACTGGGACGCGCTGGTGAAACGCGCCGAAGCGGGACGCCTCGATGGTGTAAATGTGCTTCTGCGTCCGGTCAGCGCCGAGTCGCTGGATAACCTGGTGGCGACCTCTACCGCCCCCTTCGTGATGCGTGAAACCACCCGTGCCGCCCAGGCGCTTAACAGCCCGGCGCCGGGTGGTTTTGTGATTGCCAGCGATGAAGGCAGCGACCTGGTGGATCAACCCTATCCGCAGGTTTCGCTGTATGACTATCCTGCCCAGGAGCAGTGGAGCGAATTCCAGCGTCTGGCGCAGATGCTGATGCAGACGCCATTCAGCGCGGAAGGGATCGTCACCACCCTCTTTACCGATGCCAACGGCACGCGTCATATTGGCCTGCACCGTATGCCGGATAGCGCTGGCCTGTGGCGCTATGTAGGGACATCCCTGCTGCTGATTGCGATGCTGGCGTGTATTATCTGGAACGGTTATCAGGCCGTACGCCGCTATCAGCGCTCCCGCACGCGACTGGCAGAAATCCAGGCCTACTACGAAAATTGCCTAAACCCGAAACTGATCTCCTCTTCTGAGAGCCTGATCGGATAACGTCTCTGCGCGACAAGTTGTGCTACCCTGTCGCGCACGTTTCTTCTGGCTGGAGTTCCCCCTTATGCATCTTAATATCGACTGGCAGGCGGTCGATACCGTCCTGCTTGATATGGACGGCACGCTGCTTGATCTCGCCTTTGATAACTATTTCTGGCAAAAGCTGGTTCCGGAAACGTACGGTGAACAGCAGGGGATCTCCCCGGCGGAAGCGCAGGAATTCATTCGTTCGCAATATAGCGCGATGCAGCATACGCTAAACTGGTACTGTCTTGACTACTGGAGCGAGCGACTCGGTCTGGATATTTGCGCCATGACCACCGCCCAGGGCGCACGCGCCGTTCTGCGCGAAGATACGGTCCCGTTCCTGGACGCGCTGAAAGCCTGCGGTAAGCGCCGTATTTTGCTGACAAATGCGCATCCCCATAACCTGGCCGTGAAGCTGGAACATACCGGTCTTGCTTCGCACCTTGATTTATTGCTTTCCACCCACACATTTGGTTATCCGAAAGAGGATCAGCGGTTGTGGCATGCCGTGGTGGAAGAGACCGGTTTACAGCCGGAACGCACGCTGTTCATTGACGACAGCGAGCCGATTCTGGATTCTGCGGCCGCTTTTGGCATTCGCTATTGTCTGGGCGTGACCAATCCTGATTCCGGCCTGGCTGAAAAAAGCTATCTGCGACATCCGGGGCTGAACGACTATCGCCGGATGATCCCCTCACTCACCGTGAAGGAGACGCCATGAAAGAAAAACCCTCTGATGGGGTAAGACTGGATAAATGGCTGTGGGCCGCCCGTTTTTACAAAACGCGCGCCCTTGCCCGAGAAATGGTTGACGGCGGAAAGGTGCATTACAACGGTCAGCGCAGCAAACCGAGCAAGCTGGTTGAACTGAATGCCACGTTAACGCTTCGCCAGGGCAACGATGAGAAAACGGTGGTGGTGAAAGCCATTACCGAACAGCGGCGGCCAGCAACCGAAGCCGTTTTGCTGTATGAAGAGACGGCCGAAAGCATAGAGAAGCGCGAGAAAACCGCGCTGGCGCGCAAAATGAACGCGCTGACGATGCCTCACCCGGACCGGCGACCGGATAAAAAAGAGCGCCGCGATCTGATGAAATTTAAACACGGTGAGAGCGAGTAACCCTCACCTGCATGAGAGATGAAAATGGCCCAACACGACCAATTACACCGCTATCTGTTTGAACAATTCGCCGTGCGCGGCGAGCTGGTCACCGTATCCGAAACCTGGAAACAGATTCTGGAAAACCACAACTACCCGCTGCCGGTAAAAACCCTGTTGGGCGAACTGCTGGTTGCCACCAGCCTGCTGACCGCCACGCTGAAGTTTGCTGGCGATATTACCGTCCAGTTGCAGGGCGATGGCCCAATGTCGCTGGCGGTGATCAACGGCAATAACCAGCAGCAGATGCGCGGCGTGGCGCGCGTTCAGGGCGATATCCCTGAAAATGCGGATCTGAAAACGCTGGTCGGTAACGGCTACCTGGTCATCACGATTTCGCCTGAAGAGGGGGAACGCTATCAGGGCGTTGTCGGTCTGGAAGGCGATACGCTTGCCGCCTGCCTGGAAGATTACTTCATGCGTTCCGAACAGCTGCCAACCCGTCTGTTCATCCGCACCGGTGAAGTGGATGGACAGCCTGCTGCCGGCGGTATGCTGCTTCAGGTTCTGCCTGCGCAGGATGCGCAGACCAATGATTTCGAACATCTGGCAACGCTGACGGAAACCATCAAAGCGGAAGAGCTGTTCACCCTGTCGGCGACCGACGTGCTGTGGCGTCTCTACCACGAAGAAGAAGTGACGGTTTACGATCCGCAGGCGGTGGAATTTAAGTGCACCTGCTCCCGCGAGCGTTGTGCTGGCGCCCTGAAAACGCTGCCGGATGAAGAGATCGACAGCATCATGGCGGAAGACGGTGAAATCGATATGCACTGTGACTACTGCGGTACGCACTACGTGTTCAATTCGATGGATATCGCGGAGATCCGCAATAACGCCTCTCCGGCGGATCCGCAGGTTCACTAAGCTCTGAGCCTGTTGCCCGGCGGCGCTACGCTTGCACGGGCCTACAATGAATTGTGCAATTTTTTGATATGATTGCTAAT
Source organism: Enterobacter cloacae complex sp.6700776 (assembly GCF_048284255.1). Taxonomy (NCBI): domain Bacteria; kingdom Pseudomonadati; phylum Pseudomonadota; class Gammaproteobacteria; order Enterobacterales; family Enterobacteriaceae; genus Enterobacter; species Enterobacter cloacae complex sp.6700776. The sequence continues at coordinate 53,776 of NZ_JBLVYK010000022.1, forward strand.
TGTAGGCCGGGTAAGCGTAGCGCCACCCGGCAAGAAAGAGCACTAACGCCGCTGCGCATTATTGTAACTGTCGTAGCTCATATCGACACGCTCCCCAAAAATCTCAATATCCGCCCAGGGCTTCACGACAGATTTCACTTTCCTCTGCCTTAATGCGCGGTCAAGTTCTTCTCTGGTCAATGCCTCCGGCATTTTCCACGCGTCCCCGGCGATCCTCCAGCCCGTGTTGGTTTGTGTGTAAGCCACGATCGTGCGATCGGTAAATTGAAATAGCACGGCTTCAGGCTTGCCGTCGCCGTTAAGATCCAGCGGCATGAGTAAACAGTTACTCTGGGCGCTATCGCAGCTCTCAAAGCGATACTGATTGCTGAGCATGGCTTGCCACAATGCCTTATCAGGACGAGCCATTCCCGGTGCGAGCTGGACCTGTTTTTCCAGCATCGCGGCGGTCATCTTACCTGCTCCGCCAGCGTTCCTGGAGAGAAGACCATTTATTTCACGCTGGCGTTTTGGGTTAGAGATAAACTGCGGATCGTTTTGCAGCGTGAGCATCGCCTCCCGCCCCTTTCGTCTAGCGTTACTGAGCATATACAGGCTGACTTGATCCGCAGTTATTCTGCCGTCCTGATAGCGGGCCATATGGCTTGCAACGCTTATTCGCCACGGATCCAGCACGGGGGTATGGATCAACGCCAGGAAGATGAGGGAAAGCAGCCCGGTCGTCGGGATGACGTACGCATGGATCTTCTGCGGCTCACGGCGCTGAATCAGAACGCTGGCGCAAAAACCGACCGCCCAGACCAGCGCCACGATGGTTATCAATACCCCGTACAGACGCTCGGGTGACCAGCCGTATTGCGAAATGCGTAGCCACAGCGCCCACCCCGCCAGAACCGGATACGCGGGTACGATAGCCACAGCAAGGCGAATCATCCCTCGCAGCGGGGCATAGTAAGGCAGCGTTTGACGCTGTGGATGCCACACTATCGTCACCAGGAATAACAGCAGCAGCGCTAAGGTGGTCAGCAAGCCCGCGGCGGATATTCTGGCTGAAATGGATTCAAAGCCGACAAAAGGCAACGCGCCAATAAAGAGCAGCGCCAGCGCCGCCATCAGGGGAAGCAGACCGGTGGCGATGAGGGTCAGCAGATTTTGCAGGGCAAGGATTAACCTTACCTGCATGCGCGTGAGCACGGCCGCACTGGCTGAAACCACGCCAATCGCCACTGAAATAAACCCGTCAGAATGAAAGAAAAGCCGATCAAAAAAGCCGATGCCGATAAGTTCGAAAAGCTCGGCCCAGAGGAAAAGCACCAGCCAGAAGAGACCATTCGAAACAAAAATAATGAGCAGCGTCAGCGCGTTATGCCAGTTTCGTTGATAAAAGTCGCTGTAGAATGAGGTAGTCGGGACGGGATCCAGACGCCGCTGAAGCCATGGCAACACGAACAGCGTCATCAGCAGCAGATGAAAGCCGAAAACGAGCATCTCATCTCTGAGATTCCAGCTTTCGAGTCCTGCAACGCTCCACTTAAGCCAGCCGCCCATACCCGCGACTGCCGCGCCGATCATCCCGAGTGACAGCCACAAAAATGGCTTTCTGAATGACGTCATGGCAAGAGACAACGTGGTTGTCATTACCACGGTGGCAGGTACTACACACATCAGCCACAGCGTATCCGATGGCAATTTTGCGTACTCGATATACCACGTAATTACATAGCAAATTACGCCCTGTAGAGCCCCCGCCAGCACGACGGCTACGCGCGTTGAAGGAGATAACGTCTCACGGTTTTCCATTTCTCATCCCTTGTTCATGAAAAATCTATTGTCTCATCAAGGCAAAACTCTGGCCCCCACCTCAAACTCTGAAAATAGCTGACCCAAGAGACCTGAATCGTTTTCCCAATGTAACTCTTACGTAATTTTCTTTCATGTATGCGATTACATTCACATTCTTCTGGATAAATTCACCAGAGATTAACCTTTTAAGAACATTTTCCCCAACCAAAAAGCGATTCCTGCGATAATCTGCCCGCCCTGTGACTGGAGTCGCAGCGTTTTCCGTTAGTAAGGGTTTTGACCAGATACGTAAATCTATGAGCCCCGTCGCGGTTAACATCCCCAGAAAAACCCTACAATTTCAGGCAGTACATATTGGCTAAGGAGCAGTGATATGCGTGTTAATGGTTTAACCCCGCAAGATCTCAAGGCTTATGGTATTCACGACGTCCAGGAAGTGGTCTACAACCCCGATTACGATACGCTGTATCAGGAAGAGCTCAATCCGGCACTGGAAGGATACGAGCGAGGTGTGTTGACGAATCTTGGTGCTATCGCCGTCGATACCGGTATTTTTACCGGCCGTTCGCCGAAAGATAAATACATCGTCCGAGATGATACCACCCGCGATACGCTGTGGTGGGCCGATAAAGGCAAAGGGAAGAACGATAACAAACCGCTCTCTCCTGAAACCTGGCAGCATCTGAAAGGGCTCGTCACCCATCAGCTTTCCGGCAAGCGTCTGTTCATCGTCGATGCTTTCTGCGGCGCTAACGCCGACACCCGTCTCTCCGTTCGGTTTATCACTGAAGTGGCCTGGCAGGCGCATTTCGTGAAGAACATGTTCATTCGTCCGACCGATGAAGAACTGCAAAACTTCACCCCTGACTTTATCGTGATGAACGGCGCGAAATGCACCAACCCGCAGTGGAAAGAGCAGGGTCTGAACTCCGAAAACTTCATCGCCTTCAACCTGACCGAGCGTATCCAGCTGATCGGCGGTACCTGGTACGGCGGCGAAATGAAGAAAGGGATGTTCTCGGTCATGAACTACCTGCTCCCGCTGCGCGGTATCGCCTCCATGCACTGCTCGGCAAACGTCGGTGAAAAAGGTGACGTGGCAGTATTCTTCGGTCTTTCCGGCACCGGTAAAACGACGCTGTCCACCGATCCAAAACGTCGTCTGATTGGCGACGACGAGCACGGCTGGGACGACGACGGTGTGTTTAACTTTGAAGGCGGCTGCTACGCGAAAACCATTCGCCTGTCTGAAGAGGCAGAGCCGGATATCTACCACGCGATTCGCCGCGATGCGCTGCTGGAAAACGTCACCGTGCGTGCCGATGGCTCTGTCGACTTCGACGATGCGTCCAAAACCGAAAACACCCGCGTCTCTTACCCGATTTACCACATCGACAACATCGTGAAGCCGGTGTCGAAGGCGGGCCACGCCACGAAGGTGATTTTCCTGACCGCAGACGCGTTCGGCGTGTTGCCGCCAGTTTCCCGCCTGACCGCCAGCCAGACGCAGTACCATTTCCTCTCTGGCTTTACCGCTAAGCTGGCGGGTACCGAGCGCGGCGTGACCGAGCCAACCCCAACCTTCTCCGCCTGCTTCGGCGCGGCGTTCCTGTCGCTACACCCAACGCAGTATGCGGAAGTGCTGGTGAAACGCATGCAGGCGTCCGGCGCCCAGGCCTATCTGGTGAACACCGGCTGGAACGGTACCGGCAAGCGTATCTCCATCAAAGATACCCGCGCCATCATCGACGCGATTCTGGATGGTTCATTGGATAACGCCGAGACCTTTACGCTGCCGATGTTCAATCTGGCGATCCCAACAGAGCTGCCTGGCGTGGATACGCGTATCCTCGATCCGCGTAACACCTACGGTTCACCGGAACAGTGGCGCGAGAAGGCAGAATCGCTGGCGAAACTGTTTATCGAAAACTTTGAGAAGTATACCGACACCCCGGCGGGTGCTGCGCTGGTGAGTGCGGGACCAAGGTAAAAGCAAAAAGGCAACGAAAGTTGCCTTTTTTAATGTTTTCTCCCTCTCCCCGTGGGCTGAGGGTTCCCCACAAATTAATGCGAGCACTGAGCAATCCCCTCGCCCCTCCGGGGAGAGGGTTAGGGTGAGGGGAACATAC
>NZ_JBLVYK010000230.1:0-286 GCF_048284255.1 Enterobacter cloacae complex sp.6700776
GGACCTGCTGTGATCGCGCTGCTGCAACGGGTGCGCGAGGCGCGCGTGGATATTGCCGGGCAGACGGTCGGCGCGATCGGCCCGGGCCTGCTGATGCTGGTCTGCGCCGAGCCCGATGACACCGAGGCCAGCGCCGACAAGCTGATCGCCAAGGTGCTGAAGCTGCGCGTCTTCGGCGATGCGGCCGGCAAGATGAACCTCAGCCTGCAGGACGTGGGCGGCGGCCTGCTGATCGTCAGCCAGTTCACGCTGGCGGCCGATACCTCGGGCGGCAACCGCCCCAGCT
>NZ_JBLVYK010000231.1:0-286 GCF_048284255.1 Enterobacter cloacae complex sp.6700776
GGGCTACAGCCCGATGAGATTATCAGTAACGTCATTTCCAGCCCGCTTAGCTATCTGCTGGCCTTTGTCGGGGCGTTTATCTGGGCCGCCTACTGCACGGTGACGGCCAAATATGCCCGCGGTAAAAACGCCATTACGCTGTTCGTCCTGTTAACCGCCCTGACGCTATGGCTGAAATTTCTCGCCAGCGACCAGCCGCCGATGCTGTTTAGCTGGCCGGTGGTCATTAAGCTGATGACGGTCTCCGTGGCGCTGGGGCTGGCCTACGCGGCGTGGAACATTGGCA
>NZ_JBLVYK010000232.1:0-286 GCF_048284255.1 Enterobacter cloacae complex sp.6700776
GGGAAAATAAACGGCGTTGACGTCGCTTTATTAAAATCGGGCATCGGTAAAGTCGCAGCGGCAATTGGTACCACATTATTGTTAGAACACTGCAAGCCTGATGTTATCATCAATACAGGTTCTGCGGGCGGTTTAGATCCACGTTTAAATGTAGGTGATATCGTCGTATCTACCGAAGTGCGCTACCACGATGCGGATGTCACCGCATTTGGTTATGAGCCGGGTCAAATGGCACAGTGCCCACCGGCATTTATTGCTGATGCAAAACTCATTGAAACTACCGAAC
>NZ_JBLVYK010000233.1:0-285 GCF_048284255.1 Enterobacter cloacae complex sp.6700776
GTATTAACACCAATGGGAATTTTAATTACGGTAACGCCGGCAGCAGAACATCTGCAAGAATTAAAAGCCTTGATTTATGATGAAGTGAAATTGCACCCTGCAAAAGACGAAGACCTTCCAGACTTTAAATTGATTGATGAGACTCGCTTAAATTATGTGATGGATCTTGAAGGAGAAGAGGCATTTGCATTGTTAGAGATGACGCCGTTTGCATGGCGAGCTTCTGAAGAGGTGAAACAGCAATTAAAGCAGGAAAACGAGAAAGATTATACTGCTGATTTTCTG
>NZ_JBLVYK010000234.1:0-285 GCF_048284255.1 Enterobacter cloacae complex sp.6700776
CTCCAGCACGATGCGCAGCGACACCGGCATGCGGCTCACATTGGGGAAGGCCTTGGCCAGCTTGGGCAGCGAGAAGAAGCGCCCGGTCTTGCCGGACGCGGTTTTGAACTCGGCCTGGGTGCTGGCGAAAGCGTGAGTGGCTGCGGACGGGGACTTCGGCATGGCGTTGCTCCTTTAGGATGCGGGCCATTTTGGCGAGCTTGTGTGGACTTGTGTGAAACGCGCCGTCCGGCCCGCCTTGGAAGACCGAACTTGAGCGGCCGACCCCGACTTTTCCCCTTGACC
>NZ_JBLVYK010000235.1:0-285 GCF_048284255.1 Enterobacter cloacae complex sp.6700776
GTTAAAAGGATGGGAAAAGTCGTGATGAGGTATTTATACATCTGAATTCCAGACATAAAAAAAGACGCTCTAAGCGTCTGATTTTTGGTGCCGAAGGCCGGACTCGAACCGGCACACCCGAAGGCGGTTGATTTTGAATCAACTGCGTCTACCAATTCCGCCACTCCGGCACGAAGTGATGTGTTTCTTGGAAAACGGTGCCATTATACTTGCCTTATGCTGACTGGCAACATTTATCTTGAACAATCAGGTTGTTCGATTAAAAAAAAAGCACCTGAAAAAATC
>NZ_JBLVYK010000236.1:0-285 GCF_048284255.1 Enterobacter cloacae complex sp.6700776
GTATCAGCTGGTCAACTGCGGGGAATTAATAAGGTTACAACTATGAGCAAGATGCTGAAATCGATCCACCAGGAAGTTCAGGGCCTGCACCGCGCCGGTTTCGTCGACGACGTGACCATGCGCACCTTCGACATGCTGTGCCTGCGGCCGGTGAAACAGTTCGGGCCGGCCGAGATCCGCGCATTGCGCGAACGCGAAAACGTCAGTCAGCCGGTGTTTGCGCTATATCTCAACGTCAGCAAAAAGGCGGTACAGAAATGGGAGCGCGGCGAAGCGCAACCGAAC
>NZ_JBLVYK010000237.1:0-285 GCF_048284255.1 Enterobacter cloacae complex sp.6700776
GGATTTTGTTGCCGTTAAGCAGGGACTGGACGAGCGTCATCGCCGCCCGGGAGATGGCGTCCGGGAGTGCTTCCGCTGCGGCAATTTGGGTTTGAATGCTTTCGGTAAAGCAGGCTTTGATTCTGTCGAGCACGGGATCCCTTACTTCTGGTATTACGCTATTCGCCAAAGGCGTTTTTTAGCCATTGGATGTCGTTTCCGGTGAAGGCTACCACATCGAAACGGCAATCCACAGTCTCAAAGCTCCCATTCTGTCGGCAGAGCCACAAACGGGCGGCTTTAAGC
>NZ_JBLVYK010000238.1:0-284 GCF_048284255.1 Enterobacter cloacae complex sp.6700776
ATCTACACTGGAGCGATGTCGTCGGCAGCGTCAGATGTGTATAAGAGACAGCGTCCGAGTCGTTGCGCCACAGGCCCAGCACATAGCTGGCGCGCAGCGTCGGGCTGAGGTCATAGGCCAGCTTGAGCTTGAGGTGGTCTTGGCGGGTGTGGTACTGGGTGCCCGCGCCGATCAGAGCCCAGGCCTGGTTGGCGCTGTTCAGCCCTGCCACCGCGCCGCTGACCGGCGTGCCGACGGTGCCGGTGCCTGCGGTGGACGCCAGCCGGGTGGCGAAGGTCAGCGGC
>NZ_JBLVYK010000239.1:0-284 GCF_048284255.1 Enterobacter cloacae complex sp.6700776
GGCATACACTTATGGTGCCTGACAAAAACGAAATTTTTGAAACCTTTTTATGATTGATCTCAAACCTTCCATTAACTTTTGGCATGATTTTAAAAGTAACCAGCTTGCCGGAATGTGGTTATTTTTGGGGTCAAGACGTTCCTTACAGATCGTACATCCCTCTATTCTTCAGCTCATTGTTTGGGGAGTATTAGGTGGGTGTACCAACTCACTTTATAGTTGGCTTGTTGCCGGTCAAATTGGCGACTTCAACTCACAAGGTCTAATAGGATACGCACTTTGGC